>CATIYU010000058.1 GCA_949739085.1 uncultured Eubacteriales bacterium
GCACGCCCTGGTGAACTTCCCCGTCCTCAAGGTCAACATTTACAAGATCGACGTGGAGGAGACCAAAAAGGCTATCGACCGCTACCGCCCCGAGTTCATCATCTTCGGCAAGAGCATGGTCCTCCACAAGGAGACCGTGGCCGCCATCCGGAAGTACGTGGACGAGATGGGCCTCCAGACCACCATTATGTACGACATGGCCCACGTCCTGGGACTCATTGGCGACCACTTCCAGAAGCCTTTTGAGGAGGGCGCGGAGATCGTTACCGGGTCCACTCACAAGACCTTCTTCGGCCCCCAGCGGGGCGTCGTGGGCGTCAACTACAGGAAGGATGAGCTGAAATACGGCCTGTGGGAGACCATCGAGACCCGGGCTTTCCCCGGCAGCGTCTCCAACCACCACCTGGGCACCCAGCTGGGCCTGCTGATGGCGGCCTATGAGATGAACCAGTTCAAGGACGAATACCAGAAGGCGGTGGTGGAGAACGCCAAGAGCTTCGCCAAGAGCCTGAAGGCCGCCGGTCTGGATGTTGCGGGGGACCCCGCCAACGACTACACCGAGACCCATCAGGTCATTGTCAATGTGGGCTACGGCACAGGCCCCGATGTGGCCATGCGCCTGGAGCGGAACAACATCATCTGCAACTACCAGGCCACCCCCGAGGAGGAGGGCTTTACCGCCTCCGGCGCGCTGCGCCTGGGCGTCAACGAGATGACCCGCTTTGGCTTCGGTCCCGCGGAGTTTGACAGGCTGGCCCAGATCATGGCCGGCTGCATCCTCCAGGGCAGGGAGGTCAAGGAGGACGTGGCAAAGCTCCGGGAGGACTACCGGCAGATGCGCTTCTGCTTCAGCGAGGAGCAGGTGGTCCAGGCCCTGGAGGGGCTGGCCAAGCGTACCGGAATCTAAAAAACAATAATTGATATAGGAGGAACCAAACATGAATTTCCCTGCTGAACTGAAGTATTCCAAGGATCACGAGTGGGTCAAGGACCTGGGCGGCAATACCGTTTTGGTGGGCATCACCGACTTCGCCCAGAGCGAGCTGGGGGACCTGGTGTTTATCAACCTGCCCCAGGAGGGGGATGCGGCCGCCGCCGGGGAGTCCCTCTGCGACGTGGAGTCTGTAAAGGCCGTCTCTGACGTGATGAGCCCTGTCACCGGCATTGTGGAGGAGGTCAACTCCCAGCTGGAGGACGAACCCCAGCTGCTCAATGAGGACCCCTACGGGGCCTGGATTGCCAGAATCAAGGACGTTTCCGCCTTTGGCGAACTGATGGACGCCGCTGCCTACGAGGCTTTTGTGCAGAAGTAAGCATCCCCTTAAACGCCGGGGCGGGGACGTCCCGCTCCGGCGATCCTCTTAAGAAAGGAAGACAATGACTATGGGAACCTATGTCCCCAATACCCAGACCCAGCGGGACGCCATGCTGGCCGCCCTGGGCGTGGACCGGGTGGAGGAGCTATTTGCGGCGGTGCCCCGGGAGATGCTGGTGGATCGCCTGGACCTGCCCGAGGGGCTCAGCGAGCTGTCCGTGGGCCGGAAGGTCCGCGCCATGGCCGCGAAAAACAAGGTCTATGATACCGTCCTCCGGGGCGCGGGGGCCTACCGGCACTTCATCCCCGCCGTAGTGCGGAGCATTACCAGCCGTGAGGAGCTGGTCACCGCCTACACACCCTATCAGGCGGAGATCAGCCAGGGCATCCTGCAATCCATCTTTGAATACCAGACCATGATCTGCGCCCTGACGGGTATGGACGTCTCCAACGCATCTGTCTACGACGGCTCCACCGCCGCCGCCGAGGCCCTGGCCATGTGCCGGGACCGGAAGCGGAACAGGGCCTATGTCTCCGCCTGCGCGGACCCCCAGACCATCGCGGTGATGGAGACCTACTGCTTCGGCTCCGGCATGGAGCTGGAGATTATCCCGGAGAAGGAGGGCCGCACAGACCTGGAGGCCCTCAAGACCGCTCTGGGCGGTGACGCCGCCTGCGTCTACATCCAGCAGCCCAACTACTACGGCAACCTGGAGGAGGCCCGGGCCGTGGGCGAGGCCGTCCACGCCGCCGGGGCGAAGTACATCATGGGCTGCAACCCCATCGCCCTGGCGGTTCTGGAGACACCCGCCGCCTGCGGTGCGGACGTGGCCGTGGGCGAGGCCCAGCCTCTGGGGCTGGAGCTCTCCTTCGGCGGGCCCTACTTGGGCTATATGGCCGCCACGAAGGCCATGTTCCGCAAACTGCCGGGCCGCATCGTGGGCCAGACCCGGGACGTGGACGGCAAGGTGGGCTACGTCCTGACCCTGACCGCACGGGAGCAGCACATCCGCCGGGAGAAGGCCAGCAGCAACATCTGCTCCAACCAGGCCCTGTGCGCCTTTGCCGCCGGGGTGTATCTGGCCGCCATGGGCAGCGAGGGCCTTGCCCAGGCTGCGAAGCTCTCCATGAGCAAGGCCCACTACCTCGCCTCTGAGCTGGAGAAGATCGGGATGCCCCGGGTCCATACCGGCGAGTACTTCCACGAGTTCGTCACCAGGTGCGGCGATCCGGCCAAAATCCTCAAGGCGCTGGACGAGAACGGCATCCTGGGCGGCCTGCCTGTGAA
>CATIYU010000059.1 GCA_949739085.1 uncultured Eubacteriales bacterium
GAGAAGGAGCGGGTGAAGCTGGCGGTTATGAAGCTGCTGTACGAGAAGGACGGCTTTACGGAGGAGGACTTCCTCTCCGCCGAGCTGGAGGCCGTCCCCGCCACCAACGCCACCGACGTCGGCCTGGACGCCAGCATGATCGGCGCCTACGGCCACGACGACCGGGTGTGCGGCTACGCCGCCATGCGGGCCCTCTTTGACCTGGCGGGCGCTCCCGCCAAGACCGCTGTGTGTATCCTGGCGGACAAGGAGGAGATCGGATCCGTCGGCGTCTCCGGTATGCAGACTGCCGCCTTTGACACCTTTATCGAGGACCTGTGCGCCGGTCAGAACGTGCCCCTGCGGGTCTGCCTGGAGAAGAGCTTCTGCCTCTCCGCCGACGTAACCGCCGCCTTTGACCCCAATTTCGCGGACGTCTACGAGAAGCGCAACTCCTCCTTCCTGAACTATGGTGTGGGCCTGTGCAAGTACACCGGCAGTCGCGGCAAGGGCGGCGCCTCCGACGCTGCCGCCGAGCTGGTGGCCTATGCCCGCCGCATTTTTGACGAGAACGGCGTCATCTGGCATATGGCCGAGCTGGGCAAGGTGGACGCCGGCGGCGGCGGCACCGTGGCCTGCTACATGGCCAACCGCAACATCGACACCCTGGACGCCGGAGTGCCTGTGCTGGCGATGCACGCCCCCTTTGAGGTGGTGGCGAAGCTGGACTGCTACATGACCTATAAGGCCATGAAGACCGTCTACGAGAACTGATTCACCCGCCGCAGAGCGGAAGCAGGGGACCGGACAGCCACCGCTGTCCGGTCCTTTCTGCTGGCGGCGCGGCCTCGGGGAACCAAACTGTTCGGCCCGCTGGCAAAAAGTAGGTGACAGATGGCTCAAAATGGAGTATAATGAATTTTGCCCTATAAAATGCGGGACAAAGGAGAAACATAATGGAAAACGCCGGAAAAACCGCCCCGCGGCGGAGCATTCCAGAGGATGGCGGCGTGCAGCAGCTGGCGCTGCCCCGTACCATCCACCTGATTCCCATGGACAAAATCGCCGGGTTCGATGTGCGGCCCGGCTTCTATGAGATCAACGGGGCCACGGCCATCCCCGGCGGAGTGAACTTTACCATCTACTCCCACGGGGCCGCCTCCATCGAGCTGCTCCTCTTTAAACGGGAGGCCCCGGAGCCCTACGCCGTGCTGCCCTTCCCAGACTACTACCGCATCGGCAATGTGTACTCCATGATTGTCTTTAAACTGGACATTGAGGAGTTTGAGTACGCCTACCGGGTGGACGGCCCCTACGAACCGGAAAAGGGGCTCATCTTTGACCGCACCAAGTACCTCCTGGACCCCTATGCCAAGGCGGTCACCGGCCAGAGCCGCTGGGGCACCACTGTGCCCCGGGGCCAGCACTACAAGGCCCGGGTAGTCCGGGACGACTTCGACTGGGGGAATATGCAGCGGCCTCTCATCCCCATGGAGGACC
>CATIYU010000060.1 GCA_949739085.1 uncultured Eubacteriales bacterium
AGGGGCGCGGCCAGAGCCCGGCGCAGAGGCAGCGTGTCCACAGGGCAGACGCCCTGCCGGAGAAACAGGGCGGTGTAGGGGAAGTCCACCGGAAAAACCGCCGAGCGGACCCCCGCCTCCCGCATTTTTCTTGCGCACCGGACGGCCCGGCGCAGGGCCAGGGGCCCGTTGGGGTGGGACGGCTGCGCCATCCGCAATGTGACAAAGGGGCCGCCGGAGATCTGCCGTTCCCCCAGCTCCGGCTTTTTGGGGCCGTCCCCATAGATGATGTATCCCAGCATGATAAAACCGCCTCCCGCACCATGGTATGGCCGGGAAGGCGGTTTTATGACGGCTATTTGCGCCGCCGCCAGGCGGCGGTCTGCCTGGGTCTTACCAGGCTTTGATGTACCCCGGCAGGTGGTCCAGGGGATTAATCCGCACGCCGCCCTCCGTGATCTCATAGTGCAGGTGCGCGCCCCGGGAGATGCCCGTGGAACCGGTGATGCCGATGGCCTGGCCCTGAGTCACCACAGTGCCCTCGCTGACGGACCGGCTGCTCATATGGGCATAGAGGGTGGTGTTGCCCGGGCCGTGGTTGATGACCACGTAGTTCCCATAGGACTTGGAGTATTCGGAGATAATCACAGTGCCCGCCTTGGTGGCCACCACGGTGGTGTCGTACCCCACGCCGCCGATATCCACGCCCTTGTGGTTGGTGGAGGCCCCGGGTATGCCGGTGTTCCGGGAGCCCATGGGGGAGGTAATCCGCTTGCTCACCGATTCCGGCCAGATGTACCCGCCGGAGCTGGCCGTCCAGGTCACCTGCTGCGCCGCCATCTGGGCCGCCAGCTCATCTTCCTTCTTTTTGATCTGCCGCTGGATTTCGGCCTCCTCGGCCTCCTTTTCCTTGAGGAGCTGTTCGGTCATCTCCAGGTCCTCCTGGAGCTCCGCGACCAGGTCGTTGGCCGCCTTCCGCTGGGCGTCCAGCTCCTTTTTCTGTTCCTCCAGCTCCACCTTGGCGTCCTCGGCCTCGCCCTTGAGCTGCTCCTGGTAGGACTGCTTCTCCTGAATCTCCACCTTCAGCTGCCGGAGGTTGTCCAGAACGCCCTGGTCGTAGTTCATGACCTCCTGCACGTCAGAGAGCCTGCTGAGCAGGTCCGAGAAGCTCTCCGCCTTTAAGAGCACAGACCAATAGGAGGTGGTTCCGGCCTCCTCCATCACCCTGGCGCGCTCGCAGAAGAGGGCGTACTGCCGCTCCTCCTCCCGCTGGTTCTCCTCCAGCTCGTAGGCCGTCTGCACCAGCAGAGCCTCATAGCCGGAGATCTGGGCCTCCGTGGTCTCGATCTCCTTGACCGTCAGCTCGATCTGCCTGTCCAAAAGGGACCGCCGCTCCACGGCCTTGTTCCGGTCGTTGCGCAGCTGATAGATCTGGTCCTCAATTTCCTTCCGCTCTTCCTTCAGCTCATTTTTGTCGTCCTTCAAGCTGTCAATGTCCCCCTGGGTCACCGCGTGGGCGGCGGGGGCCAGCGCCAGCAGAACCAGCGTCGTGAGGAGCAGGGCCGTCAGCTTTTTCGCCTTTGTCATCTGTGACTTCCTTTCTTTTTCAGTAGTGGTTTGAACATCCGGTTAGACCTGTAGGAACTTGCGGATGGCGGAGAGGCTCCCCCCCACGCCGATGAGCATACCGGCCACCGCGAAGATGGCCGCCACATACCCCCACATATCGCTGAAGGGGACGGTGGAGATCAGGTTGATGGTGTCGTTGGTGGCAATGGATTTGACCACCGCCTCGTACAGCCCCCACTGGAGGAAGAACCCGATGACCGCCGAGAACAGGCCCATCAGGAACCCCTCGTACACAAAGGGCCAGCGGATGAACCCGTTGGTGGCCCCCACCATCTTCATGATGGCGATTTCGTCCCTGCGGTCAAAGGTGGTGAGCTTGATGGTGTTGGCCATAATGAACACCGACACCACAAAGAGCACCGCGATGAGCACCACGCACACAATGCCCGCCACGTTACGGATGGTGATGAAGCCCGCCGCCTCGTCCTCGTAGGCGCTGACGTTTCCCGCTCCGATGCCCGGCACCGCCTCCAGGGCGGCCTTGGTCTGGCTCATGAGGCCGATGTCCGCCAGGTCGATGGCGTACCGGTGGCGGAAGTTGTCGTCCGGCAGGCCCTGAAAGAGTTCGTCGTCCTCATACCGGCTCCGGAACGCCGCCGCCGCCTCCACATTGGAGATAAACGAGGCCCCCGCCACGTTGGGCACCGCCTCCAGCGTCTGCTCCAGAGCCCGGGCCTCCTCCTCGCTGAGGCTCTTGTCCACAAAGGCCAGGATCTGGTTCTGGGCCTCCAGCTCCTCCAGCATCGCGTTGGCGTTCACCGCCACCAGGGTAAAGGTGCCCATGATGATGAGGCAGGCGACGGTGATGCCGATGGAGGCGAAGGACATGAAGCCGTGGCTGAACATATTATACGCGCCCTCGTGGGCGAAATAAAAGATATTGTGTTTGCTCACTGCATTTTCCTCCCGTACCACCCCTTGCCGTCGCCGACCACCCGGCCTCTCTCCAGCATCACCACCCGCTTGTCAAAGCGATTGACCAGGTCCTTCTCGTGCGTCACTACCAGCACGGTGGTTCCCAGCGAGTTGATCCGCTCCAGGAGCCGCATGATCTCCAGGGACCGGGCCGGGTCCAGATTGCCGGTAGGCTCGTCCGCGATGATGGTGCTGGGGTTGTTCAGCAGCGCCCGGGCAATGGCCACCCGCTGCTGCTCCCCGCCGGAGAGCTCCGACGGCAGGCGGCGGCTCTTGTTCTCCAGGCCCACCAGGTTCAGACAGTAGGGGATTCGTTTGCGGATTTCCTTGGGCCCCGCTCCCACGGCCCGCATGGCGAACACCATGTTGTCGTACACAGTTTTGTGGTCAATGAGCCGGAAGTCCTGAAAAATGACCCCTACGGTCCGGCGCATGTAGGGGATCTGCCACTCTTTAATATTCAGCAGGGAAAACCCGTTGACCATCACCCGCCCCTGAGAGGGCTCGATCTCCCCGATCAGCAGCTTGATAACCGTGGATTTGCCGCTGCCGGAGGGCCCCACCATGAAGACAAATTCGCCGTCTTGTATCTCCAGGGACAGCCCGTTGAGCGCGTGGGTGCCGTTGGGGTATTCCTTTACAACATCTGTCAGTCGAATCATTTTTATGCGTTACCTTCCTCGCTGGCCGTGGGCCAAGTCATGATGTAAACTACCTTCTACAGCAAAAATGACAAAAAGATACATAGTTATCATACACAACAACCGGCCCCGCGTCAAGGGACTATCTCCGGATTTCCCCAAATTTCTTCCCCCTCCCACCTGGAAGTTTGTTCCTCTTCTCCCGGCCGCGCCGGGACGGATAGGAAAAAAGAGATTTATTTGTCACTTCTCTCTTGACATCCAGCAATGTGTGTGATATATTTATCTCGCTACAAGGCAAATATATCACACAGGAGGCATCCTACGATGAAACAGAATGGCAAATCCCCCAAATCCTGGCGCGCTCCCCTGCTCCTTGGCGTGCTCTGCGGGCTGCTGACCGCCCTGGCCGCCTGGTTCGACCTGACCCGCAACGGCGGACGGCTCGTCTACCCCATGCATTCTTATGTCTTCCAGTTCACAGATATTCCCATGCTTCTGGCTCTGCTTCTGGACGTTCTGTACCTGATGTTCCTGCTGTGCCGCGGGATTGCGGGCCAGCGGCGGCGCGTCCTGGAGACGGGGCGGACCAGGCGGCTGAGTCCCCTGCTGGGGCTGTTGGGCTTCTTGGGATTTCTGGGCTTCGCCGGGGTTTGGTCCTATAGGAGCTGGGGAGATCTGTCTCCTTTTGTGTTTTTCGCGTTTTTCGGCTTCTTTGGATTCTTTTTTGAGGGGAAGATGTCCAACACCCTGATGGACGAGCGCTTCAAGGAAAACGCCGCTAAAGCGGAGCGGACGGCGTACCGGGCGGGATTTATTGTCATTTTCCTTCTGCTGATTCTGGCGGGGCAGAGCGGGCGGTTCCAGGCGGAACTGGTCGCGCCGGTGCTTATCGCCGGCATCGCTCTGGCCGTGGCGCTGACTATGTTCCTCTCAGAGTACCTGCTCTACCGCTACGACCACGACGATGCCGTGGCGCTGGAGGAGGAGTAATGGACGGCTTCATCTGCAATCTGAAGACCTTCCGGCTCCTCAAGGGCCTCACCCAGGAGCAGCTGGCGGACCAGGTGGGGGTCCGGCGGGAGACCATCGCCCGCCTGGAGAAAGCCCAGTACAACCCCTCCCTGAAGCTGGCGGTGGAGATCTCCCGGGCGGTGGAGGCGCCCATTGAGGATATTTTCCTTTTTGAGTAGGGGCGAACCCGGCGGGATTTCTATACTCTTTGTTAAACCGCCTTGTTTGATAATAAAAAGCCGGGATAGGGGGCAGCCTCCCTTATCCCGGTTTTCCTCATATCTTGCCGCAGGCCGGATTACTCCTGGCCCTGGTACTGCGGGTCGTGCTCCGGACCCAAGATGGCGTGACAGTCATCAATGGCTTTTTCCAGCTGCTTTTTCAGGGTGGGGCTGGGGTTCTCCACTCCGTTTTCCAGGGCGTCGTAGACATCCAAGAGCTGGAAGCGGGGGGACGCGCCCTCCTCCCGGTCCAGCATGAACATGGGGGCGTAGGAAAAATCCGTCACCTCCGTGACGCCGGTCTCGTTGTCCTTTGTCAGCTCCAGGGTCAGCACCGCTGTGGTATCCGTCAGGTCGTAGTTCTGGGAGGAGATAAAGTTCCCCAGGGAGTAGCAGATAAAGCCCTGGCGGCGTTCACCGTCCTCCCGCTCCAGGGTGCGCAGGCCCATGGGCTGGAGCACGTGGGCATGTCCGCCCAGAACAATGTCCGCGCCGTGGTCAAAGAGGAAGTCCGCTATCTGGTCCTGGTAGCGGTTCTGGGTGGTCTGGTACTCCACCCCCCAGTGGATCATCACCGCGATCAGGTCCGGTTCCATGGCCTTGGCGGCCTCCAGGGCGGCGGAGAGGCGGTCCGTATCCAGCGTGGAGAGGGTGGTAAGGTAGTCTGTGTTGAAGAGGTTGATGGAGTAGGGCTTTTTCTTGACGGGAATGCCGTTGGTGCCGTAGGTGTAGCCCAGAAAGGCCACGGAGATGCCCCCCACGTCCGCCAGGACAATGTTGTTATCCGCCTCCTCCTGGGTGCGGCTGGTGCCCACGTGGGCCAATCCCACCTCGTCCAGCACGTCCAGCGTGCGGGTCAGGCCGGGGTAGCCCTTGTCCAGACTGTGGTTATTGGCGGTTAGGCAGAGGTCAAAGCCCAGCTCCTTGAGGGCGTAGGCCATATCGTCCGGGGAGTTGAAGTTGGGGTAGCCGGAGTAGGGCGGCCCGCCAGCTAGGGTGGTCTCCAGGTTTACCACCGCGTAGTCCGCCGCCGAGACCAGAGGTCCCGCTGCGGCCATAATCCGCAGATAGTCGTAGGTCTCTCCGTTCCAGGCGTCGTCGGTCAGGGGCATGTGGCTCATGGCGTCGCCGCACACGGCCAGCGTGGACACCGTGGGGGCCGGTGGGTCCGGCTCAGGAGGGAGCTCCGGCTCCTCATCGGGCTCGTCCAACTCTGCGGCGGTCCCGTCCGGCGGGCTCTCCGGCTCCGCGGACGTCTCCACGCTGCCGGAGAGGGCGGAGGCATCCTCACCCTCTGGGACCGGTGACGCGCCGCATCCGGCGGCGGAAAGCAGCAGGGACAGGCAGAGAAGAAAGCTCCAAAAACGGCGGTTCATAGCGGTTCCTCCCGAATTATTCCAAATTTTTGTAGATATACTGGCTAATCTCTCCGCACACGGCGTAGATGCCCCGGCTGTCCTTGGCTCCGCTGGCCCCCACGGACAGCACCACCACGCCGTCGCCTGTGGCGGGGTCGTAGCTCATGAAGTTGTAGACGCCGTAGGCGCTGCCAGTGTGGTAATACAGCCGGTCGCGGCCATAGATGGCGTCCTGACTGCGCAGGGGCAGGGCCTGATAGGTGCCGTCGCCCAGGATGTGCTCGTCCCGGGTCTCCATCAGTTCCACCGACTCCCCGCTGAACAGACGGATTCCCTCGTAATAGCCGTCGTTAGCCAGCAGAGCTGTTATCTTCCCCAGGTCCCGGGCGCTGATGGTCAGTCCCCCGGCGAAGAATACGCCGGTTCCGCCGGGGTAATCCGGGCGGTCAAGCTTCTTTTGGGCCGCCACGGACCTGCTGACGCCGCCGCCATGGTAGTAGAGCGTGGCCAGCAGGTCCGTGGCCTCGATGCAGCCTCCTTCAAAGGCTGCATCAATCTCCATAAAGGACCAGAGGCTGTCGTCCAGAATTTCGTCCACATACCGGCCTGAAGCCAGCTCCAGGGTCATGCCCAGCACGCCGAAAGCGTAGTTGTTGTAGTTCCAGGAGCTGATGGCCCCGGGCCGGACGCGGGAGTAGCCAGAGGACTGGCTCAGCTGGGACTTGACCGCGCCATGGGTTCGGGAGGTGCCCTCAAAGGCCTTGATAGAGGAGGTATGGCTCAGCAGGGAGCGGATGGTAATGGGTACATCGGGGTAACGGGGGTTCCGGGCCTTGATGCCCCAAATGGGGCCGATGTCGTCGTCCAGATCAATGATCCCCTGCTCCCGCAGGAGCATAGCCGCCACGCCAACCGCCACCTTGGAGATGGAGGCAACCCGGATTTTGTGGTCCGGCGTCATGGCGGTCTGGTTCTGGGTGGCCCAGCCGTAGGCGTATGTATCCACCAGCCTGCCGTTTTCCACCACCGCCACCTGGAGTCCAACAGCGCCGTACTTGGCGGCGGTGGCGTCAATGAGGAGCTGGGTTTCTTCGTGGAATTCCTCGCTGAGCGAGACGGCGATGCTGGCGCTCATCTGGGTAGTCAGCCGCTTGGCCACCGGCTCGCCGGTGTTATAGGCGGTGAGGGCCACCAATACTTGGGCCAGCTGTGCCCGGGAGACCGGCAGGCCGGGGTGGATGCTGTCCGTGACCACGCCGGAGAAGAGGCGGTTTTCCAGGGCCCAGGCCATCGCCTCCCGGGCCTGTTCCGGAACAGCCCCGCCGCCGGTGTAGGCGTCCAGCTGGCTGGCGTAGGTCCTGCCATCCTCCTGGGCGGCGAACCGGTGGAGGAGTGTGGCCAAATCAGAGCGCCGGACAGGCTCCTTGGGGCCCAGGTTCCCGCCTGGGTCCACGAGGCCCGCCTGGACTGCCCAGGCCGCCGCACCGGCGTACCAGGCGTCTGGGTCCACGTCGTCAAAGAGGCCGTCCCCACTGGCCTCCGCCTCCTGGCCGCTCATGCGCTGGAGGGCCGTGAGGAGGACTGCCCGGGTCACCAGGGCGTCCGGGTCATACCGGTCCGGGGACACGCCGCCCAAAAATCCCTCATGGGCCGCATAGCTGACGCAGTCCGCATATAGCGCGTCCCCAGGCACGTCCTGGAAGGACACCGTGCGGATCTCCTCCAGGGTCAGGGGCTCTGGCTCCTCCAGGGGCTCCTCGGAGGTGTTCTCCTCCCCGGCGCCCCCCTCCCCTGTCGAGGCCGGAGGCGGGGTATCGGCTGTACTGACGGCGTCCAGCTGGCCGTTTTCTCCAGACGCCGCAGGCCCGCTGGCCCTGGCGGAGCAGGCGGCGGCAAGCAGACAGCACGCCAAAAGCAGCGCCATGATCTGTTTTTTCATATCAACTCTCCCTTATCTCCTAAAATTCTCTCTTTTTCCCGGAAATTCCCTCTTATTATACACGCTTTGGCAAAAGAAGTCAAACACTCCCAGGCGGATTCTATGAATATAAGGAGGGCGCGGAAGAAGATTCTTCCGCGCCCTCCGAGGTCTTGCTTGGGTTATTCCGCAATCTCCGGCTCCAGCAGCTCTGGCTCCAGGAGCGGCTCGGC
>CATIYU010000061.1 GCA_949739085.1 uncultured Eubacteriales bacterium
CTGGTACGACAACGAGATCGGCTACTCCAACAAGGTGCTGGAGCTCATCAAGCACATGTACAGCGTGGACCACAAGTAAGTCCCGCGCAATAGAACGCAGGTTTAGTTTTAAAGAGGTCCCCGTCCAGACGGACGGGGACCTCTTGTCTCTTTACTTTGCCAGGGAACCCATGGGGTCCCACGGCTCCAGCGCGATGGGCTGGGACTCGTAAGCCGCCAGCTGCTCCGCCGTCAGGTACTTTTTGTGGACCACCACCTGGTACAGGTACTCGTTGAACCAGCGGTCTGTCATCACGTAGTAGCCCTCCCGTCCGGCGTCCTTCCCCCAGCTGTTTTCCACCCGCCAGCGGTTGGGTTTGCCGTTTTCGTCCAGATTCACCCCCTGGAACACCATGGCGTGGGTCATGAGGCTCTGGCCGTAGTCCAGCCGCTCCGCCTTGGTCATGGTGAACTGAGTGTCCAGCAGGGCCTCCAGGCCGAAGAGGCCGGGGTCCATGGCCCCGCTCTCCTTGTCCGAGCGCTGGCCTACGTCGCAGCCAAACCAGACCGGCTCGCCGTCCTGCATCTGGGCGATGGCGGCCCGCTTCAGCTCGTCAATGGGCAGGTTTATGTACCGCACCGGGCGGCCCTCCCGGACGCTGCCCAGGAATTTCACCGTGTAGCTGCGGCCAAAGGGCTTATCCTTTGTGGGAGCGTTGATGAGGCTGACGTACTCCTCCAGGTCCACGCCCACGTATTTCTCGTAGAAGGACAGGGGGGTCAGGCCGCAGTCCCGGTGGAAATTGCTGTCCTTGTCCCGGTATTCGAAGTCGAAGGTCTTGGGGGGCTTACCCAGACAGATGCAGAGAATCCGGTACACCTCCGCCATCATGGCGGATTTAGCGCTGCGCAGGTCCTCCGCGGCCTCACCGGAGGCATGCTTTTTCCGGAGAATGCAGGCGTACTCCCGGAGCTTCTCCGTCAGGACGCTGTTGAGCTCCCGGCTGGCGGAGGAGAGGACGGTCTCCGGATAGGCGGACTGGGGGACCAGGCCGTATTTCTTCACCAGGCCGCAGAGCATATCCCACTGTCCGCCGTCATTCACCGGCGCTTGCAGCAGGAAGGACATCAGGCGGCCCTCCACCGGCTCGTCCATGGTCTCCAGAATGCTCTCCAGGAAGTAGTTGGACTTCTCCAGCTTGTCCCAGAAGAAGAGGTACGACTGGGAGAACTCAAAATTTTTCAGGTTCCGCTCCCGAATGAGCCGGGAGCGCAGCACATTCAGCGCGGCGAACATCCAGCAGCGTCCGCTCTGCTTCTGGCTGGTGACGTCCCCCTGCTGGAGGTTTACGGAGAACACGTGGGTGTCCTGCTGCACGGCGGCGGGGTTCCGGGCAGGCTTGAGAAGGCCACTGTTCACCACCGCGTTCATGGCCACGGCGTTGGTCCGGCTGGCGTCGAAAGCGGCGGCATAGCCGCTCAAGTCCGCCGGGGTGATGGAAAATTTCTGGTCCATTGTAGTATCCTCCCTATCTTTATGGCGTCCGGCGCGTGCCGGCAGCGCCTATACATATACTATATGATAGGACTGGATTTGTCCACCCGCCTATTTTACAGGTTGATTACATTTTTCTCCGGCTGTTCGCCCACGAGGAGGCGGCGATTTTAACGGAATTGGCCCCCCGTTGGCGCCCGGTTTTTGTGTGACCCATATAGTGTTGTCCGCCGCCCGCAGATTTACCTTTACGAGCAGGTGTTTTTCAGGTATAATAACCCCGCAATCTATCAGATTACCTGCGTAAAGGAGAACAAATATGGCCTATCAGCTGTTTACCGACGTTACTGCGGACGTCTGCCCGGACATGATGGAGGGCCTCCCCTCTGTGACCTTCATCCCCATGGAGGTGGAGCTGGGGGACGCCTCCTACACCTATGGCCCCGGCGGCAATCTGACCGTGGACCAGTTCTACGCCGCACAGCGGGGCGGCAGCTTCGCCACCACCTCCCAGATCAACCCCGCCGTGTACCGGGACGCCTTCGAGCCCTGCCTCCAGCGGGGGGAAGACGTTCTGTACCTCTGCTTCTCCTCCGGCCTCTCCGGCACCATCCAGGGGGCCAAGATCTGTATGCAGGAGCTGGAGGAGGCTTACCCGGAGCGCAAGCTGGTGTGCGTGGACACCCTGTGCGCCTCTGTGGGGGAGGGCCTGCTGGTCCGGGAGGCGGCCCGGAAAATGGTGGAGGGCCTCTCTCTGGAGGCGCTGGCCCAGTGGGTGGAGGACCGGCGGCTCCATGTGTGCCACTGGTTTACCGTGGACTCCTTCGAGCATTTGCGCCACGGCGGACGGGTGTCGGCCGCCGCCGCCGCCGCCGGTACCCTGCTGCAAATCAAGCCCCTGCTGCGGGTGGACGATGAGGGCAGGCTCCAGGTGGCGGAGAAGCCCCGGGGCCGCCGCCGGGCGGTGGAGAGCCAGCTGGCCCGTATGGAGAAGGCCTGGGACAGCAGCCTGGGGAACCTTGTTGTGGTGGGCCACGGGGACTGTCCGGAGGAGGGGGAGGCCCTGCGGGCCGCGGTGCTGCGCCAGTTCCCCCAGGCGGAGGTCCATCTGGCGGACATCGGGCCCATTATCGGCGCGCACACCGGGCCCGGGATGCTGGCAGTAGTCTTCTGGGGCGGCGGGCGGTAAGGCCCGCCCCCGAGATCAAAAAGCCGGACGGCCCCCACGGGGGCTGTCCGGCATATTACGGCGTGGCCGTTATCACATCAGTGTACGGGCGCACATGACCATCATCGTGGCGCTCAGGCCCGCGTCGCGGTCCAGCGCATTCTGTGCCCGCGCCGCCTTCAAAGCGGCGCCTGTGCCGGCAGGTCCTTTGGGCATGATGGCGCGAATAGCGTTCTGAATGCTGTTCATCCAACATCACTCCTTCCTCACTAGGGATAAACAAGAGACAAAACTCGTTGTGGTTTCTTTGGTTTGGGTCCCAACCGAGAGCGAATTATACTCGCTCCTCATGGTTCTGTCAAGAATCGATTTTGCCAGATTACACCCCGCGTCCACCCCTGGAAAGTTGTGCATATTGGCTGAAAATTGGGCGGAGCAGCCTGCTTTCCCCACTTTCCGGCGGCCTTCGGCAGTCCTCGCCGTAAAGAAATCTTAAAACTTTCTTATACAGCTTTCTCTTGCGCGTCAGCTGCTTTTCCGGTACGATATAGACCAATCCGCAAGGAAGGAAGCGGTCCCCTGTGAAGACAGCCGCCCGGCGGCTGCTGTTTTCGTTAAAGAGAGATTTCCACCTGGAGGTGAAGACCATGCATATCCCCATTACTCTGGTACTGGCGGGCGTTTTCTGCCTGTTTTTGTTTATCTATACCACCGCGCTGGTTCTGCGGAGGCGATAGGAGGGAGACTATGTTAGCGTTGAACTACCGGGATTCCCAGCCCATCTACGGCCAAATCCGGGACGGAATGCGCCGCCTCATTATGGCGGGGGCCCTGGCCCCCGGCGAGAAGCTGCCGACGGTCCGAGCCATGGCTATGGAGCTGGCCATTAATCCCAACACCATCCAGCGGGCCTACACCGAGCTGGAGAACGAGGGGCTCATCCACTCCGTGCCCGGAGAGGGCAGCTTCGCGGGGGACGGGCAGGCCGCTGGGCCGGAGGCCCTGCGCAAGGAGGAGCTGCTGGGGCAGCTGCGGGAACTCATTGGGGAGCTGCGCGGTCTGGCGGTCAGCGAGGAGGAGCTTATGGCGGTGCTGGGGGAGGGAGGGGACAGATGATTGCAGTAAAAAACGTCACCAAAACCTTTGACGGCTTCGCCGCTCTCAACGGGGCCTCTATCACCGTGCCCAGCGGCGTCTACGGTCTGGTGGGCCCTAACGGCGCGGGCAAATCCACCCTTATCCGCCACCTCACCGGCATCTACCGGCCCGACAGCGGGGAGGTTCTGGTGGACGGCGCCCCCGTCTACGAAAACCCGGAGAAAAAGGCCCTCATTGCCGCTATTCCCGACGAGTGGTACTACTTCCAGTCCGCCACCGTGCGGGATATGATGCGCTTCTATAGGGGCTTCTACCCCGCCTTTGATATGGGGCGGTACGAAAAGTTCAAGGAGGTCTTCGACATTCCGGAGCGGGCTGTCATCCGGCGGCTGAGCAAGGGGATGCAGAAGCAGGCCGCTTTCTGGCTGACTATGTGCTGCCGGCCCCGGTACCTCGTCCTGGACGAGCCTGTGGACGGGCTGGACCCGGTGATGCGCCGCCAGGTGTGGAGCCTCATGATGGCCGACGTCAGCGAGAACGGCACCACGGTGCTGGTCAGCTCCCACAATCTGCGGGAGCTGGAGGACGTGTGCGACCACGTGGGCATTATGAGCCGGGGCCGGGTGCTGCTGGAGCGGAGCCTCAGCGATTTGCAGGAGAACATCGTTAAGCTCCAGGCGGTCTGGAAGCCCGGGGAGGCCCCGGTGCTCCCCAAGGAGCTGGAGGTGCTGCACACGTCCCATGTGGGCCGGGTGTATACCTATATCGTCCGGGGGAGGGCGGGGGAGATCACCGCCCGGCTGGCGCGGCACGAGCCCCTTATGCTGGAGGCCCTGCCCCTGAGCCTGGAGGAAATCTTCATCTATGAGTTGGGAGGTGAGCAGTATGCCGTCAAAGAAATCATTCTTTAACCGGACCCTGTTCCGGAAGAACATGAGCCGGTTCTGGCCCCTGTGGGGCGGGGCGTCCCTGGTGGGCAGCCTGCTGCCGCTGTATATGCTGATGGCCCTGCTCAGCGGCGCGGCCCGGCATCTGGACGCCCTGGAGTTCTCCTACGCCCTCTACATGACGGCGGCGGCGGTGGGGCCCGGCCTCTGCGCCGTCTACGCCATCGCCTGCGCCACGCTGGTATGGAGCTATCTCTACAACTCCCGGGCGGTGGGGCTCATGCACACCCTGCCGGTAGACCGGACCTGCCTGTTCGTCACCAACACCCTCTCCGGAATGGCTATGATGCTCATTCCCTTTGCCGTCGTGGGGGGCTTTCTGTGCCTCACCGCCCTCCTCTGGGGCTTCCTGGACTTGGTATCGGCGGCGGCCACAGCGCTGGCAATCCTGCTGATGGCGGTGGCTTTCTTCGGCCTGGCCACCTTCTGTGCCATGCTTACCGGCAACGCCTTCGCCCTGCCGGTGATCTATGCCTTGGCCAACTTCCTGGCCCCCCTCCTGGAACAGCTGGCCGCCGGTCTGGCCTCGGCGTTTCTCACCGGCAGTCCCGGCGGGCAGGGAACCTTTAACTTCCTCTCCCCGGTGATTCAAATGTACCAGAGCATCTCCGTGAAGGTCATCCGGGACAGCGCCGGGGAGGTGGAGGCCCACTACCTGGGGGGCTTCGGCGTTCTGGCCGCCTACGGTCTGGCGGGTGCCGCCCTGCTGGGGCTGGCTTGGCTGCTCTACCGCCGCCGCGCCAGCGAGCAGGCTGGGGACGTTGCCGCCTTCCGGGTGCTGCGGCCTATTTTCCGCTACGGTCTGGCCTTGCTCAGCGCCCTGACCGTGGGCCGGATGGTCTACGAGCTGCTGTGGGGCGCACTGTTCCAGCCGGGGATCTACGCCCAGTTTGTCCCCATGGCGGTATGCATGGCCCTGGCCGGAGTGCTGGGGTACTACGTGGCCTCCATGCTGCTGGAGAAAACGCCGCGGGTATTCCGGGGCAGCGCGCGGGGTGTGGCCCTGGCCTGCGCCCTGACGGTGGCTCTCTGCGCCATGGTGCGCCTGGACGTCCTGGGCGTGGAGCGCCGGGTCCCGGCGCTGGAGGACGTAGAGTGGGTGCAGATGGGCGGCACCGGCCGGGCCCTCAGCTACGACACGGAGACCCAGCCGGATCTGGCGGCGCGGCTGGTGGAGGCCCACCAGGCCATCGTGGACGACCGGGAGTACCTGCGCCAGCCCTGTGACAGCAGGGACAACTACCGCTTCTTCACCTTCACCTACAAGCTGAAAAACGGCTCCATCCTCACCCGGAGCTACCACCTCTGGTTCGAGGAGGACCGGGTGGCGGACCCCGGGACCTTCGACGGCAAGCTGGCGGCCCTCTACAGGGACCCGGAGATCATCGCCAGCCAGATCGTCATCCCCGAGGACGCCACTCTCTCCGACGTGATGGTCTACAGCAGCCATACCGGCTACGGCCTGGAGAGCCTGGCCCCCCAGGATTGCCAGCGGATCTACGAGGCCCTGCTCCAGGACGCCCGGGAGGGCAATATACCGGGCGAGGACGTGCTGCGCTGGGATCCCTCCTACGACTTCTATGTCCACATTGAGTACCGCCGCCTGGACCAGCGGGGCAGCTTTGAGCACGGGTATAACACCGCCTACCTCTACCCCTCTATGGAGCGCACCATTGCCGTGCTGCTGGACCTGGAGCTGGTCACACAGGCGGAGCTGGAGCTGTGGAACGAGGAACTGGCTGCGGGGATGGAAAAATAGAAATTGTCCAGCTGTAGCGGAAATTACCTATTGCCGAACAGGCCGGGCTGTGGTATAGTGTATCTAACAGGACGCTCCTAGGTCGGGGGAGCGGTCTGAACGGGAACTCCCCAGCGGCTAACTAGCCGGAGCCGGATGGGCCGTTCCCACGCTATGGGCAACCCCGCTGCCGCAGGCAGCGGGGTTAAAGCCTTTTATGAAGAAAAAATCCCCCATCGGGCGGCCTGTCCCCGGTGGGGGACTGGCTTTTTTTGCGTAGTCTGGCCGGGATTGGGCAGACTAGAGAGGAATTTCCCGGCGCTCCCGGGGGCTGGCCCCTTGTCCCCAGGGAAAATATGTAGTATACTGTCTATACACACCTGAAAAACTGCCGCAAGGAGGTCCGGCCCATGACCGCCATTGTCACCGATGTACACTACCGCATGTCCCCGGCCCTGGTCCGCACCCTGGGGGAGGCCGGGGTGGAGGTGGTTACGTGCGAGAGGGGACGCGCCAGCCCCGCCGCCCCGCCCCTGGGGGGCCTCTCCCGCCGCGCCTCCCGCCACGTGTGGCTGGAGGAGGAGCGCTACCCGGAAGCCCTTCTGGCGCTATGCCGGGAGGTGGGCCGGGAGAGGAACTGCCGCCCCGCCCTGCTCCCCGTTGGCGCGGCCACCTTGGGGATGCTGGCGGCGAACCGGGAGGCGTTCAGCGGCGTCTGCGGACTCTGCATACCCACCGCCGGACAGTTGGACCTGTTCAACAGCAAGGAGCAGGCGGCCTCTCTGGCGGAAAAACTGGAGGTACCAGTTCCGGAGCGCTTCTCCCGGCAGGAGGGGGAGGATTTGGCCGCTTTCTCGCACCGGCTCCCCCTGCCCTGCGTGGTAAAGCCTGTGTGCGGGGAGAAGCTGGGGCTCGCCGCCCGGGACCGCTATGCCGTGGTCCGCACGCCGGAGGAGGCGGAACGGCACTACGCCCGGTTCCTGGCCCTGGCCGGTGAGCCGCCGGTGGTGCAGGCGTACCTGCCCGGAGGCGCTCTGGGGTGCTCGGTGCTGGCTCTGGAGGGGGAGGTCCGCGCCTCCATCTGCCACCGGCGGATACGGGAGTATCCAGCTTCCGGCGGGCCCTCCTCCTGCTGCGTACAGGAGGACCGGGAGGACCTGCGCCGCTACGCGGCCCGCATGGCGGCGGAGACGGGATACACCGGTCTGGCCATGTTTGAATTCAAGGAGGACGCGTCCGGCGCACCCCGGCTGCTGGAGGGGAATCCCCGGGTCTGGGGCACCTTCCCACTGGCCAGGGCGGCAGGCAGCGAGCTGCCGCTTATGTGGTTCGTCCTGGCCTGGAACGCCGGGAACCCGGACCGGCCCCTGCCCTGCCCGGACAGCGCTCCGGCCAACGGCAGGCGGATGATCTTCGCCCTCTCAGACCTGGCCGCCGCCCTGAGCTACGCCAAGAGAGGGCGGCCCGGCATGGCCCTGGGGGCTCTGGGGGACCTCCTCAACCCTGCCGTGCCGGACGGCGTATTCGAGTGGGGGGACATGAAGCCGGGGCTGGCCTATCTCCGGTCCCTGCTGGTAAAGGAGCGGCGCGGATGAGCACATTTCACGTGGATTTGCACGTCCACACCAGCGCGTCGCCGGACGGGCGGTCCCCGCTGGAGGACGTCGCCCGGGCGGCCCGCCGGGCGGGACTGGACGCGGTGGCCATTACGGACCACAACCTCTGCACACCCCTGCCGGAGGCCCTGGAGGGGGTGCTGCTGATTCCCGGGTGCGAGGTCTCCACAAAAATAGGGCATATCACGGGGCTGTTTCTGGAGCGGCCCCTGGAGGATTTGGGCCGTTTGCCGGAGCCGGAGCGGGCGGTGGAGGCTATACGGGCGGCGGGGGGATTGGCGGTGCTGGCCCACCCCTACCAGCGGCCCGGGGCCCAGCCGGAGGCTTTCGCCTTTCCCCTGGACGGCATAGAGGCGGCCAACGCCCGGGCCGCGCTGAAGGTCCCGGACGCCAACGCCCGGGCCGCCGCCCTGGCCCACAGCCGGGGCCTCCCCCTGGTGGGCGGCAGCGACGCCCACGACGCCGCCGAGGTGGGCAGCGCCTTTACCGTCCTGGAGGCGGAGACGCTGTCGGTTCCCGCTCTCCGGGCCGCTCTCGCGGCGGGGGGGAGCGGGGCGGTGCTGCGCCGGAACACGTCCCATTTCCGCAAGGGGCTCTCCCAGTGGACCAAGGCCCGGCGGCAGGGTGGCGGGGCGCGTCTGGCAAAGGCCGGGGCCTACGTGGCCTGCTGCGCCGGGCGGGACGTCTTCCGGCTTGCCGGAGCCCCGCTGCGGAGCTTGCAGAACCTCCGCTGGAGGAGCAAACACAGAATCTAAGATTTTTCGGAGGGTTCCCCATGTCTCTTCTGACAAAAGGCATCGGCCTTGCCAAAAAGGCCAAGCACCGCTTCCAGGACCAGATCCGGGAGCGCACGCCCGTCTTCCTCTCCCCGGTGCGCCGCATTGAGCGGGTGGCCACCCGGGAGCGGATCTGCGCCATGACCTTCGACGACGGCCCCTGCCGCCTCCCCGCCAACCCGGACCACTTCCGGGGCAAGGCGCTGACCCTGGTATTGGCGGAGACCCTGGAGCGCTTCGGGGCCCGGGGCACCTTCGACGTGGTGGGGGACACCTCCGCCAACTACCCGGATAAGCCCGGCAAACACGGCTCCGCCTCCTGGGGAGGCGTGGCCTATGACCACTACCCCGACTTCGGCCAGGACAGCCAGGGGGGCGTGGTCCACTGCCCGGACCTCATCGCCCGGCTGCTGGCCGGAGGACACGAGATTACCAGCCACACCTACTCCCACGTACTCTTCGGCTGGAAGCCCCTGGTCTACGGCAGGCGGAAGTATCTCAGCGGCCTGGACCCGGTGGTGGAGGACCTCAAAAGGCTCCACAGCGCCATGGAGGCGGGGTGGGGCTACCCGGTGCGGCTGAGCCGCCCGCCCCACTACGTGGACGGCATCCGGGGGGGCTTCACCAGCTACGACGCCTACGCCATCCTAGGCTATCAGTATATGGCCGCCAGTTTCGACGGCGCGGGCTGGCTGCCCCTGGACTCCTACGAGGCGGAGGTGGAGGCCACCTGGCGGCCTATGGAAAAAATCCTGCTGGAGGACCCGGACGCCTTCTGCGGCCAGATCATCTTCCAGAAGGACGGCTTTAACATGGCCCGGCGGACTCCGGTGGCCGACGGCCTGGCCCGCCAACTCCAGCTTCTGACAGACCACGGCTACAAGGTGGCGACAGTCTCCGAGCTGCTGGAGCGCTCCCCCTTCCGGGACGCACTGCCGGAGAGCGGGGCCGCCCAGGCGGCGAGAAAGCTGCTGGGCCGGGGCTGGTGCGTGGCCTATCAGGACAACACCCTGCGGCTGGCGGCGGCGCTTACCCGGGGAGAGCTGGCCATGATGGCCTACGGCTGGGAGACGGTGCAGCGGCGCATTGCCCTGGTGCGGGTGGGCCGGGCCCCTTTCCGGGACATGGAGCCCCGGCATCCCTACGCCGCCGCCGCCTTGCAGGCGGTTGAAGCGGGAGCCCTCAGCGCGGTGGACGGCAGATTCCGCCCCGAGGACCCCGTGACGGCGGTGGAGCTGGCCCAGTTCTGCTCCACCCGCCTGGGCCGCACGCCCCCCCTGGAGGAGCGCGCGGCGCTGACCCACGGGGCGTTCTTCCAAATCGCGGCGGAGCTGATGGGGCAGAGGCCGGAATCTTGATTTGCGGCTGTGGATCTGGTATAATTGCTTTTGCAATACGATAAAGGAGGCTTTTTCATGGAGAGAACAAAAACCCCAAAACCGGGACGGCTGCTTCTGGCGGCGGTCCTCTGCTGCGTACTGCTGGGGGCCCTCACAGGCGGGGCCCGGGCGGCCTCCGCTGTTGCGGCGGAGTTGCGGCCAGACATGACCATCATCATTGACGGCGTCCAGCGGGACTTCTACAACGCCGGAGGCCAGGAGGTCCATCCCATTCTCTACAGCGGCACCACCTATCTGCCCGTCCGGGCCATCGGGGAGCTGATGGGCAAGAACGTGGACTGGAACCAGACCACCAAGACCGTCACGCTCTCCGGCACGCGGACCACTCCCGCCGCCGCGGGCACGCCGGATGCGTCCGCCGCCGTGCAGGAGATTACAGCGGAGCTGCGGGACGACTTTACCGTCATTGTGGACGGCGCTGTCCGCTCCTTTGCCGACGCGGGGGGCAACCGGGTCTATCCCCTGCTCTATGCCGGGTCCACCTACCTGCCCATTCGGGCCATTGGGGAGCTGATGGGGAAGACTGTCTCCTGGGATGGAGCCACTAAGACCGTCACCCTCTCCGATAGCTTGGTCACAGACGCGGACAGCTTCTCGGACGGCGAGGGGAGCACAACTACCGCCCCCGGCGGCCTGGTCTCCCTGGAGGACGCCAAGGCGGCGGCCCTGGCCCACGCGGGCGTGGCAGCCAGCGACGCGGTCTTCACCAAACAGAAGCTGGACCGGGACGATGGGCGGACTATTTACGAGCTGGAGTTCTATACTACCAGCGGCGCGGAATATGAGTATGATATCGACGCCGCCACAGGGAAGGTCATCAAGTTTGAAAGCGACCTGGAGCACGCCGGGACTGCCAACGGCACGGTCATCAGCCTGACCCGGGCTCAGGAGATCGCCCTGTCCCTGGTCCCCGGGGCCACCGCCGCCAACGTCACCAAGCTGGAGCTGGACCGGGACGATGGACGGATGATTTACGAGGTGGAGATCTACTACAACCGGGTGGAGTACGAGTTTGAGATTGACGCCGTCACCGGTGTGGTGATCAAATCCGAGATGGACCGGGATTGACGGAAGGCGCTTAAGCGCGCAAGGAGGACCCCCATGCAAAGAGACATCGTTATTATTGGCGCAGGTCCCGCAGGCATCTTTACAGCTCTGGAGCTGCTGAAGAAGGGGGACAGGCGGAGCATCCTGATGATCGAGAAGGGCCGGGCGGTGGAGGAGCGGCGCTGCCCCAAGGACAAGACGGGCCGGTGCGTGGACTGCAAGCCCTACTGCCACATCACCACCGGATTTTCCGGCGCGGGGGCCTTTTCCGACGGAAAGCTCTCCCTCAGCTGCGACGTGGGGGGCGACCTGCCCACCCTCATCGGCCCGGAGAAGGCCCAGGAGACCATCCGCTACACGGATCAGATCTATTTGGACTTCGGCGCGGACCCCCACGTGGAGGGGCTGGGCAACAGCGAGGAGGTTAAGGCCATCCGCAAGCGGGCCATTCAGGCTGGCCTGCGGCTGGTGGACTGCCCCATCCGCCACCTGGGCACGGAGAAGGCCCAGGACCTCTACTACGCCATTGAGCGGTATTTGCTGGAAAACGGCGTGGAGATCCTTTTCGGCTACGAGTGCAGGGACCTGATCCTGGAAAACGGCGTCTGCCGGGGCGTCCGGGCGGGAAACGGGCGGGAGGAGCTGGAGATCCTCGCCCGGCACACCGTGGTAGCCACCGGACGCCGGGGCGCGGACTGGCTGGAGAGCCTGTGCGCGGAGTACAGCATCGCCCACCAGCCCGGCACCGTGGACATCGGCGTGCGGGTGGAGGTGCGCAGCGAGGTGATGGAGACGGTAAACCGGGTGCTGTACGAGTCCAAGCTGGTGGGCTACCCCAAGCCCTTCAAGAACAAGGTGCGCACCTTCTGCCAGAACCCCGGCGGATTCGTCAGCCAGGAGAACTACGACAACGACCTGGCAGTGGTCAACGGCCACAGCTACAAGGAGCTGAAAAGCGACAACACCAATCTGGCGATCCTGTGCTCCCACAACTTCTCCCACCCCTTTAACCAGCCCATCGCCTACGCCCAGAAGGTGGGAGAGCTGACCAACATGCTGGGGGCGGGGCACATCATGGTCCAGCGGTTCGGGGACATCCTGGATGGCAAGCGGACGTGGCAGAAGGAATTGGCCTTCTCTAACGTGCGCCCCACGCTGCCCGACGCGGTGGCCGGGGACATCACGGCGGCCATGCCCTACCGGGCGATGATCAACATCATCAATTTCATTCAGGCCATGGACGAGGTGGTGCCCGGTTTCGCCTCCAACGAGACGCTGCTGTACTCCCCGGAGCTGAAATTCTACTCCAACAGGGTGAAGATGGACGAAACCCTGAGCACCAACGTCCAGGGGCTCTACTGCCTGGGGGACTCCAGCGGCTGGACCCGCGGGCTGATGATGGCCTCCGTCATGGGGGTGCTCATGGGCCGCAGGCTGGCGGAGGAGGACTAGGGAAAAAGGGGAGGCGGCCCTGACGTCGGATGTCAGGGCCGCTTTCAAGGGAACACTTGGGGGATTTCACCATAAAGATGAAATCCCCCCTGATAAACAGAAGCTTATTTTTTCCCAATGTGCTTTTGCGTTCCCGGCGACCAGAGATCGTACATAAGCACTTATTCTTTTTCTTTATACTGCTGGATCTTGTCTAAACGGGATAGATACGTTTCTAAATAACCGCACGCAGGACAGACCGCA
>CATIYU010000062.1 GCA_949739085.1 uncultured Eubacteriales bacterium
CCAGCCGCGCCGCCGCCCGCAGAACCTGTCCCCGGGCCTCCTGGGCGGTCATGACTGGACCTCCAGAGGCCCGCAGTTGGCAAACACCCGGTCAAATCTGGCGAGCACATCGTCGATCATCTCCTCCGTGTAGGCCGCGCTGGTGTACAGCCGGGACCCGGCAAGGGTGACGATGCCCTCCGCCATGTAGGCGGCCCCCATGTGCTCCATCTCCTTCTGCCGGAGGCTGGTCTGCTTGAGGATCTCCGGAATGGTCCAGGGCTTTTTCCAGTCGATGGAGAAATGCATGGTCCCGGCGTTGTCCAGGTGGCAGATGGACCCCTGATTGAAGGCCACGAAGGGCAGGCCGCGCTTCTCGATCAGCCGCCGCAGGCCCTCCGTCAGCCGGTCGCCCATGCGGCCCGCCGCCTCGCAGGCGTTGGTGCGCTCAATTTCGCAGAGGGTGTAGTACCCAGCGGCGCAGGAGATGGGCGTAGCGGCCATGGTGCCGCCGCACATGGCCTTGGGCACCTTCTTGCCGGAGGCGTCCAGCCCGGCCCCCAGGTGGGCCATGCAGTCCGCGTGTCCACCAACGCCGCCCGCGCCGGGGTAGCCGCCTGCGATGATCTTTCCGAACACCGTCAGGTCCGGGTCCACGCCGAAGAACCCCTGCGCGCCGCTGAGGCCAATGCGGAACCCGGTGACCACCTCGTCGAAGACCAGCAGGGCTCCGTACTGCCTGGCCAGCCTGGCCGTTCCCCGGACGAACTCCCGGCTGACGGGCCTTGTGCCGCTCTCCGGCCCCATAGGCTCCAGGTACACCGCCGCCGTACCGCCGTTGAGCTGGTTGGCCCGCAGCTTCCGTTCCAGGTCCTCCAGGTCGTTGGGGAAAAATTCGCCTGTGTGCTTGAAGACGAAGCCGGGCACGCCCTTGGAGAGAATCCCCTTCGTGCCGGGGACCCGCATCCCGTAAGCCAGCTGGTCGGACCAGCCGTGGTAGGCCCCGCCCATTTTCAGGATGTTCTTCTTTCCCGTCTTCAGCCGGGCAATCCGGGCGGCGCACATGGCCGCCTCGGTGCCGGAGCCCAGCATCCGGAACATCTCCACCGAGGGGACCAAATCGTAAATCTTCTTTGCCAGCTTGTACTCAAACTCGTGGAAGAGCCCTGTAGAGGGCCCGCAGGTGTGGAGCAGCTCCACCACCTGGTCCCGGACCGCTGGCGCGTTGCTGCCCAGTATGGTAGGGCCGCCAGCCTGGAGCAGGTCGTAGTACCAGTTGCCGTCGGCGTCCCACAGCTTGGCTCCCTCGGCCCTGGCCACCACGATCGGAAAGGGATAGTTAAAAGCCAGGTTGTGCTGTACGCCGCCGGGGATGATCTTTTTGGCCTGAGCGGTCATCTCCCGGGACCGGGGGCACTTTGCGTTAAAATAGTTCTCCACATAGTCCGCCAGCCTGTCCCGCCGGACAGACCAGACGGGCTTGGTAATCAGCTCATCCAGCCGCGCCGTCACCGCCGCCGCATCCAGGTACTGGTCGATTGCGAACCCGTTGTAGGCCATATTCCATTCCTCCCATTTTCTCGTGAACAAGAATTCACGTCCTGTAGTCAGAGTACCATACCGGCAGTGGATTGTCAAGAAATGGGGCGGCATTGACGGGAAAACTGCCGGTTGGACAGGCCCAACCGGCAGTTTTTCTTTCCCAATGTCCCGCGTTACCCGGCGTGGGCCAGCAGCCAGTCCCTGAGCTCCTGGGCGGACTGCGCGCCGCCCTCCAGCCGGTGCTCCCCCAGGAAGACCGTGGGGACCGCCCGCACCTTCAGCTCCTGCTTGGCATAGCGGACGGCCTCCCGCTCCTGGTCCGCCCACTGTCCGCCCTCCAGGGCCGCCCGGAACGCCGCCGCATCCAGTCCGGCTTCGGCGGCGAAGGTGGTGAGCTCCTCCAAACTGCCGATGTCCCGCTCCTCCTCGAAGTAGGCCCGGAAAATCCGGTGGCAGTAGGCCTCCTCCAGGCCCTGCTCCCGGGCTATGTAGAGCCCCTGGAAAGCCAGGCGGGTATACGGACGGGGCACCACGTTGGGCGGCAGGCGCATGTTCAGGCCGGTCTGACGGCACAGAGGCTCCAGCTCCCGGGCGTAGCGGGTGCGGCGCTCCGGGTCGTTGTAGGTGTCCACCTGGGGGGCCGGGGGCTCGATCAGCTCAAAGGGGAGGTATTCAATCTCAATATCCAGCTCCTCGCGGACCTGGTTGATGAACGCCTCCAGCACATAGCAGTAGGGGCACACGAAATCAGACGCGATCTTCAAATGGATGGACATGTCAGTTCCTCTCTTTCTTACCATCAGCTGGTTTCTCAGATATACAGGCCGTCATAAAGCCGGTGACCGTCTCCATGACGGCGGGGTCCTCCTGGGTAATCAGGGCATAGTCAATATCGTACAGCGCCTCTTTCTCCGCCGCCGGAATTCCCGCCTTGCCGTACTTCCGCTTTGCCGCTTCGATTGCGGCCGTAACGCCGGCAAGATAGCGCTCCGATTCCGCCGTTTGGTATACGTTGTGGGCGCGGCCCTCGTACAGGACGCAGGTAATGTTGTCCTTCTGCCGGACCGCGTTCCGGGCCAGGGGGGAGTTGGGAAAGCGCACGCTGGTGTCCGCCTCCCCCTGCAACAGCAAGACGGGCACATGGTCCGTCCCCGCCAGCACCGCCGACGAGCTGCGGCGGGATTCCCAGCCGCCCCGGACCACGGAGGCCAGGGCGAAAAATGGGCGCATCCACCCGGCCAGGAGCCCCGTCATGTTCTGCACGCCGTCGCAGATTGCCCCGGCGGCGCTGTCCGGCGGGGAGAAGGCCACCGCGCCCGCCACGCGCGCCGCCTCATAGGCCAGCGCCTGGCACACCGCGTAACCGCCCCAGGAGTGGCCCGCCAGCACGACCGGCAGGGAGGACCACTTCCCGCTCTGCCGGACAAAGGCCAAGGCGGCCCGCAGGTCGTGTACCGCCTGGTAAAAGCTGACCAGGGCCCTCCCCTCGGAGGCCATGGTCCCCGTGTTGTCGTAGGCCAGCACGGCGAACCCCGCCGCGGCAAAGGTGTTGATCTCCGTCATGTAGCTGCGGTGTCCGCCGCCCATGCCGTGGGCAAACACCACCAGCCCCAGGGGTTCCGCCGTCCGGGCATACACCGCGCCCCGCAGGGTCTGCCCCTGGTTGGAGGCAAACGAGACCGGCTCCGCACCAAGCCCCGCAAAATCCTCGTGGGTAAAATATGTCAGGTCCGGGTCGCCTTCACACCGTGCGCCAAAGGCGGCGTGCAGAGTGAAGAACGCCAGCAGGAGCAGCGTCGCCAGAAACGCCCCCGCCATAGACAAAATCAATCCCATAGTCCGCCCCCGGTCAGCCCCGCAGATAGCGCAGGACGTCCTCCGCGTTGGTGTCCGGCTTGACCTTGGGCATGACCTTTTCCACCGTCCCATCCCCGCTGATGACATACGTGCTGCGCACAACGCCCATGCTTACCTTGCCGTACAGCTTTTTCTCCTGCCATACGCCGTAAGCCTGGATGGCGGACAGCTCCGGGTCCGAGAGAAGGATAAAGGGCAGGCCGTGCTTCTCCGCGAACTTCTGGTGGGAGGCCGCAGAGTCCTTACTCACGCCGATGACTACCGCGTCCAGGTCATGGAACGCCTCATAGGCCGCCGCAAACGCGCACGCCTGCCGGGTGCAACCAGGGGTGTTGTCTCTGGGGTAAAAATACAGCACCACCCGCTTCCCGGCAAAATCCGACAGGGACACGAGGTTCCCGTCTTTGTCCGGCAGGGTGAAAGCCGGGGCTTTTGTTCCAACTTCCAGCATGTTCCTATTCTCCTACAGCAGACTTGGCGGAACATCCGGGCGAGGCCGCTATATTGTGGTTCCGCCGCTGTTTTCTGGAAGCTATTATACCGGATATCTCTGGGGCCGTCAACACAAATTCTCACCAAAAAGAGGCCGCGGCATGGGGAAATACGCCATACCGCGGTCTTCTTTCGTGTATATACTCAGCCCTGGCCGTAGTAGGCCCCGGGGCCGTGCTTGCGGAGATAGTGCTTATCCAGCAGCTCCTGCTGCATGGGGGGCAGGCCCGGCGCCAGCGCCATGGCGTGGAAGGCCATAAAGGCGCACTCCTCCAGCACCACGGCGTTGTGGACCGCGTTAAAGGGGTCCGTGCCCCAGGCGAAGGGCCCGTGGCTGTAGACCAGCGCCGCCGGGACCTGGGCCGGGTCAATGCCCCGCTCCCGGAATGTCTCAATCACCACATTTCCGGTCTCCAGCTCGTAGCTGCCGGAGATTTCCCCAGGGGTCATCTGCCGGGTGCAGGGAATTTCGCCGTAGAAGTAGTCCCCGTGGGTGGTCCCCAGCGCTGGGATGCCCCGCCCCGCCTGGGCAAAGGAGGTGGCCCAGCGGCTGTGGGTATGGACGATGCCTCCCAGAGACGGAAAGGCCCGGTACAGCGCCAGATGGGTGTCCGTGTCGCTGGAGGGCTTGTAGTTCCCCTCCACCCGCGCCCCGTCGCTGAGCCGGACAACTACCATGTCCTCCGGCCCCATGCCGTCGTACTCCACCCCAGATGGCTTGATGACCATGAGCCCCCGCTCCCGGTCCACGCCGGAGACGTTGCCCCAGGTGAAGGTAATCAGGCCGTGCTTTGGCAGCAGCAGGTTGGCCTCGCAGACCTGCTTTTTCAGTTCTTCCAGCATTTGCTCCGCCCCCTTATTTCAGCTTCCAGGCCAGATCGGAGAGGAACAGGTCGTGCTCCAGGCTCTCCACCGTGGTGTCCTTGGTAATGTGGACAAACTCAATGTCCATCATATTGGCCCAGTCCTTCATCTGCTCTGCCGTCACGTCGTAGCTGAGGACCGTATGATGGGCCCCGCCAGCGGTGAGCCAGCATACCACGCCGGTGGCGAGGTCCG
>CATIYU010000063.1 GCA_949739085.1 uncultured Eubacteriales bacterium
CGTGGAGCTTCAAATCCAGGAAAATTTTGTGGCCCCGTGCCTTGATGTCCCGGACGATGTCCGGACCCTCGGCGTAGTAGAGCTCCATACCGATTTTCACAAAGGGCTTCTCCCCGGTGAACTGGTCCAGGAATGCCATAGTCTTCTCCCGGCTGTCAAAGTCCAGGGCGATAATCACGTCTTTACCCATGGTGTGCGCCTCCTATCATCTCTCTCAAATTTTCAACGCCGTACTGCTCCATCACCTGAGGCAGCGCCGCGATGATGTCCCGGCAGGGGAAGGGGGTCACCAGATTCGCGGCCCCCACCTCCACTGCCGAGGCCCCGGCCAGCATCATTTCCAGCACATCCTCCGCCGAACTCACCCCGCCCATGCCGATGACCGGGATGCCCACGGCCTCGTAGACCTGGTACACCATCCGCACCGCCACCGGAAGCGCCGCCGGGCCGGACAGGCCGCCGGTGCCGTTGGCCAGCAGGGGCCTCCTCGTTTTCAGGCTGATGCGCATACCCAGCAGAGTGTTGATGAGGCTCACGCCGTCCGCCCCCGCGTCCTCGCAGGCCCTGGCCACGGCGGCAATGTCCGCCACATTGGGGCTCAGCTTCATGAAAACCGGCTTTTTCACTGCCGCCTTCACCGCCCGGGTGACCTCCGCGGCGGCCTGAGGGGTCGCGCCGAAGGACATGCCGCCTCCGTGGACGTTGGGGCAGGAGATGTTCACCTCCAGCCACCCCACCTGCTCCTCCCTGTCCAGCAGAGCGCAGGTGTGGACGTATTCGTCAATGGAAAAGCCGCTGACATTGGCCATAACCGGCTTACGGAACACCTGCTTCAGCTGGGGCAGCTCCTCCCCAATCACCTTCTCCACGCCGGGATTTTGCAGCCCCACGGCGTTGAGCATCCCAGCGGGGCACTCGGCAATGCGGGGGGTAGGATTGCCAAACCGGGGCTCCCGGGTAGTGCCCTTAAAGGAGAACGTCCCCAGGCAGTTAATGTCGTACAGCTCCGCGAATTCGTATCCGTAGCCAAAGGTTCCGCTGGCGGGGATGACCGGATTATCCAGCTCAATCCCGGCCAGACTGACGCGCAGATCTACCATATGACCTCCTCCTGTTCCAGCACCGGGCCGTCCTTGCAGATGCGTTTGCTGCCGTACTTGGTCTTGCAGCTGCACCCCATGCAGGCCCCAAAGCCGCAGCCCATGCGCTCTTCAAAGCTCAGCTGTCCGGAGGTTTTGGCGGCGTGGTACACCGCCTTCAGCATGGGCAGGGGGCCGCAGGCGCAGAAGTAACTGTATTCCTCCGGAAAGACGTCCGTTACAAACCCCTTTTTCCCATAGCTGCCGTCCACAGTGGCTACAACCGTCTCCGCGCCCAAAGCCTGGAACTGCTGCTCATAGAATATTTCCGCCTTGGTATTGAACCCCAGCAGGGCCACCGGGGTCTTTCCGGCGCGCAGCAGGGCCTTGGCCAGCCCGTACATAGGCGGCGCCCCTGCGCCGCCGCCAATCACCAGAGTCCGCCCGCCGCACCGGGATACGTTGAAGCCGTTGCCCAGGCCGCACAAAATGTCCAGCTTCTGCCCCGGCTCCATGCGGCTGAGGGCCTCCGTGCCCTGGCCCACCGTCTTATAGATCACCGTCAGGCCCTCCCCATCCCAGTCGCAGACCGACAGGGGGCGGCGCAGGAACAGCCCCTCCAGCTGGATGTTGATAAACTGCCCCGGCGCGGTGAGGGGGGCGGTGTCCCCCAGCAGCCGCAGCTCCCACACGCCTGCCGTCAGGGGGATGTTGTGGGCGATGGTGTAGATTCCCTGCCTCATGGCTTGTCCTCCCTCCAGACAATATTTCCCGCCGCGATGGTGAGGCGGCAGACCCCGTACAGCTCCATCCCCGCGAAGGGGGTGGCCCGGCCCATGGACTGGAACTGCTCCGGGTCTACCCGGCGGACCGCGTCCAGGTCAAAGGCCGTCAAATTTGCCGGCTGCCCCGGCTCCAGGGTCGTACCCCCGCCGAATCGCCGGACGGGGTTGGTGTGGAGCAGGTCCACCAGCTTTTCCAGGGATAGAATCCCTGGCTTTACCAAGTGAGTATACACCGCAGCAAAGGCCGTCTCCAGTCCCACCACGCCCATGGCGCTCTTCTCCAGGCCCTGAGCCTTCTCCTCCCGGCTGTGGGGGGCGTGATCGGTGGCAATCATGTCAATAGTGCCATCCAGCAGACCGGCAATCAGGGCTTGGCGGTCCGCCTCGCTGCGGATGGGAGGATTCATTTTGAACCGCCCGTCATCCTGGAGGTCCATGTCGTTGAACACCAGGTAGTGGGGTCCGGTCTCACAGGTGACGTCCACTCCCCGGGCCTTGGCCTCCCGGATCAGCGCCACGCTCTCCTTGGTGGAGACGTGGCAGACGTGGTAGGCGCACCCGGTCTCCTCCGCCAGCCGCAGGTCCCGGGCGATGGGCCCCCACTCGCTCTCCGAACAGATGCCCCGGTGGCCGTGGAAGCGGGCATACTGGCCGTCGTGGATATAGCCGCCCCGCAGGAGGCTGTTGTCCTCGCAATGGGCGGCGATAATCTTGCCCAGCCGCTTCGCCTCCTCCATGGCCCTCCGCATCAGGTCCGGGTTCTGGACTCCCCGGCCGTCGTCGGAGAAGCCCGCCGTAAAGGGGGCCATGGCCTCCAGGTCCGCCAGCACCTCCCCCCGCTCCCCCTGAGTGATGGTCCCATAAGGCCGTACGTCCACCACGGCGTCCCGGCGGATGATAGACAAAAGCGCCTCCAGATTCTCCCGGCTGTCCGGCGCGGGGGCCAGGTTGGGCATACAGCACAGTTGGGTATAGCCGCCCCGGGCGGCGGCCAGGGTGCCTGTGCGCACCGTCTCCTTGTACGAAAATCCCGGCTCTCGCAGATGCACATGTACATCGGAGAAGCCGGGAAAAATAACGGCATTATGAAGGTCAATTGAAAGAGCGCCGGGGAAGCTCTTCAGTCCCCCGGCAATAGAAACAATACGTCCCCCACTGATGGAAAGATCAACAGGGCGAAACCGGCCCGCCGCCGGGAGCATGGCGTTTTTTAGAAGGTAATTCAAGGCGTTCCCTCCCCCAGACATTTTTACTATTATACAGGAGGACGCCGCCGGATGTCAACAGGAAAAATGTTACAATTTTCCCGCCCTCTGGGTCATAGAATTTGTTCCAGCCCCAGCTTCTGCACCTGGAGCCCCTTTTTTTCATAGAACCGGCGGGCGCTCTCGTTGCGGGCCCAGACGTTCAAGGTCACGTTGTGACAACCCGCAGCTCTGGCTATGTTGACCACCGTCTGATACAGCGCCTCCCCCACGCCGCGCCCCCGGCAGTTTTCGTCCACGCAGAGGTCGTCCAGATAGAGAGTGGTGAAGCGCTCCATGACGTCCTCGCCACTGTGGCGCTGGAGCTCGCAGAAGGCGTAGCCCAGCACATGGCCCGCCTCCTCCGCCACCAGAACTGTGCGGCCGGGCTCCTGGAGGATGGCGCACAGCTCCCCGCCGCTGTACTTTCTGCCGCCCTCCCGGAAGATGTCCGGCCTCCCCTCCCGGTGGACCCGGCACACTTGCAGCAGCAGCTCCCCCAGGCGGGGGACGTCCCCCTCCCTGGCGTATCGGATTTCCATAAAAGCCTCCTTTCAGCAGGGTCCAATCCCTGCAAGCAGCAGCGGCCCCGGAATCAGCTTCCGGGGCCGCGAACGTTTAGCCGATCTTTTTCATACCGCCCTCGTCCACTTCGGCGGTGACGCTGTCTGTCAGTTCCGTTTCCCAGTCGCTCTGGGCCTGGTTTTTCATGTCGTTCTCGCAGGCGTAGTGCCAATACTGGGTGTTGCCGTAGCCCACAAAGTACATGATGTGGGCCCCGGTGGAGGAGTTATACACAATCCCCGTGTCGCCGGGCTTGCGGCCGTCCTCATAGCACCAGTCCTGGAACGCCGCCACCATCTGCCCCTTGGCCACGTTCTCGTAGAGGCCGCCGTTGGTGTTGCTGCCGGGGTCCTTGGAGTGCTCGTTGGCCAGAGCGGCAAAATCGTCCTCAGAGCCGCCCCAGGCGTCCAAAATCTCCTGGGCCTTGGCGCGGAGCTGCTCCTCGGTGGCCTCCTCGCCCTCGCCCAGCTCCAGGCTCTCGCCGGACACCAGGATGTGGCGGACGTTGTAGTCCAGGGTCTCGTCCCGCTCACGGCCATTGAAGAGAGCCACATAATAGGTGCTGCTGTCCTCCAGGACCGCGCTGTCCCCGGACTTGCGGGCGGCGTCAAAGAACCAGTCGTTGAGCGTGCTGGAGCTGTAGGTCAGAGCCTCGTTGGCGGTGAAGCTGACGTTGTTTTTGTCCGCCAGAACTTCCAGGTTGCCGCCGTCCTCCAAGGCGTCCAAAATCGCCTCAGCGGTGGCCTTGGCCTGGGTCATGGCCGCCTCCTTCTCCTCCTCAGTGGCCTCTACGGAGTTGCCGTCATCGTCGGTCTTAGGCTCGGGCGTGCCGGAGACGGTGATATACTCGCAGTCCACCAGGTCATAGCTATTCTGATTCTCCTCGTAGTAGTCTAGGATCTCCTGGTCCGTGTAGGAGAGGCTCTCATAGTGGGCGGTGGCGTACTTGCTGGCCAGCATCTGGTCCTTAAGGCAGGACTCGTAGATGGAGGCGGTCATAGCGGAGCCATACATCACGTTGAGGTATGCCTTATAGCTGTAGCCGTAGGTAGCGGCCTCGCTCTTGCGGGCGGCCACGGTTTTGTCAAAGCTCTCCAGGTCATCAGCCTCCAGAGACATGTTCTCGTCCTTCGCGGCCTGGACGGCGGCCTGGACAAAGCGCATGTTGCTGACAGCCTGTTCCTTAAAGTACTCGTCCCAGGTCTGGTCCTCGCTGTAGGACTGCTCCTTTAAGGACTTCTTGGTGTCCAGCCAGCCCAGAGCGGTGTAGAGGTAGCCGTTCTGGCTGTTGAGGAAGCTCTGGTAGGCGTACTGGTAGTAATAGGCGGTCTCGGCCACGTTGTGCTTCTGGCCGTCGATGGTGACGGCGGTCTGGCTGCGCTGGAGAATACCGGAGTTGTAGACCACCAGCGCCACGGCCACTACAACAAAAAGGACGGCGGCGGCGCCGTACAGGAAGTTCGCTCTTTTCTCAGCGGCCCTCTCCTCCGCCTCCCGGGCGGACTTGGGGCCGGAGCTGTTTGCCAGCAATTCCTGGCGCTTTTTCTTTTCTCTGGATGCGCTCATTTGTGTTCATTCCTTCCAACAATTTTCTGCCGTTCCCTAGGGCGGGAGCGGCGGGGTTTTTTTGATGGTCCGCCCGGCGGGAACCGGGGCTCAACGAACCTTAGTATACTCGATTGCGCCCTGTTTCGCAAGTAAAAGTTGCGCCGTGGCTGTAAATAATTTTTGAATAGCCCCGCGGACGCTACAGCAGCTCCGGTTTCCGCTGCACGGAATCCGCCTCCGTAATGGGGCGCACCGGTTTGCAGGGCACGCCCGCGGCGAACACTCCCGCCGGGATGTCCCGGGTGACCACGCTTCCGGCCCCGATGACGCACCCCTCCCCGATTGTAACGCCGCCGCAGACCACCACGTTGGAGCCAAACCAGCAGTTGTCACCAATGGTAATGGGCGCGGCGTACTCCAGGTCGTAGGGGGAGCCGTCCGCCTTGTACCGGATATTGCGCTCCCCTGGCAGGAGGGGATGAATGGGGGTGACCAGGGAGCAGTTGGGCCCGAAAAAGACGTTGCTGCCGATCGTCACGGGACAGCAGTCCAGGACCACGAAGTTGAAATTAGCGTAAAAATTTTCTCCAATAGCGGTATAGACGCCGTAGTCAAACTGCACCGGCCCCTGGAGAAAACCGCCCCTCCCCAGACGGGGAAGCAGCTGGGCGAGGATCTCCGCCCGCCGGGCCTCCTCGGTCTCCAGGGTGTCGTTATACTCCTTGGAGAGCCTGTGGGCCTTCACCCTTGCGGCGGCAAGAAATTTGTCCGTAGGGTCGTAGAGCTTCCCTGCCAGCATTTTTTCCTCTTCCGTCATATTCTATCCTCCAAAGCCGCGCTTCCGCCGCCGGGAGGTCCAAACGGTCCTCCACGGCAGCGGAGCGGCGTCATGTATTAGCAGGTGCGCGACTCAGCCCTCGTACATCTTCTGTACCCGCTCAAGCCACTCGGTAATGGGCAGGTGCTGGGGGCAGGACTGCTCGCACTGGCGGCAGGCGACGCAGGCGGAGGCCAGTCCTCCCCCGGCGGCGATGGCCTGGTAGGCGTCCCGGCCGGGCTCGCGGCCCTGGCGGAGAGCGGTCTGTCCGGCGTTGTACAGGGCAAAGTACTCCGGGATGTTAATATTCCGGGGACAGCCGTCCACGCAGTAGCGGCAGGCGGTGCAGGCGATGGCGGGCACGGCGCTAATGATCTCCGCCGCCTTCTCCAGCAGCGCCAGCTCCTGAGGCTGGAGGGGGGCGGGGTCGTGCATAAAGCTGGTGTTTTCGTCCAGCTGGGCCTGGTCAGACATGCCGCTGAGCACCGCCATGACCCCCTCCAGACCCGCCGCGAACCGGAGAGCCCAGGAGGCGGGGGACCAGTCGGGATGGGCGGCCTTCAGCGGGGCTTCGGCCTCTTCCGGGAGCTTTGCCAGCTTCCCGCCCTTCACCGGCTCCATAATCACCACCTGCTTGCCGTGGCGGCGGACGGTCTCATAGCACTTCCGGGACTGGACCCGCTCGTCCTCCCAGTCCAGGTAGTTGAGCTGGAGTTGGACGAACTCCGTCTCCGGGTGCTCGGTGAGAATCCGGTCCAAAACGTCCGCCTTGTCGTGGAAGGAGAAGCCCAGATGGCGGATTTTCCCCTCCGCCTTCTTCTGCTGGAGGAAGCCGAAGGTATCCAGCCGCCCGGCGGTCTCATAGCTCCCGGCTGTGAGGCTGTGGAGGAGGTAATAGTCGAAGTAGTCCACGCCGCACTTCTCCAGCTGGTCCGCGAAGATCGCGGCCTGCTTCTCCGGGCCGTCCTCGGGCTTGATGTGGAAGAGGGGCATCTTGTCCGCCAGGGTGAAGCTGTCCCGGGGATGGCGCTTAACCAGAGCGTCCCGGACGGCGTGTTCGCTCTCGCCGGCGTGGTACATATAGGCTGTGTCAAAGTAGGTGTAGCCCCGCTCCAGGAAGGCGTCCACCATGGCGCAGACCTGCTCCAGGTCAATTCTGCCCTGCTCCTTGGGGTCGGGCATGGGAAGGCGCATCATACCAAAGCCAAGTTTTTTCATGTCCGTTTCTCCTTATTTTAATATATCATTATATATCAGCATCCCGCTCTCGGGGTAGAATCGTGCACCCCAGGCTCCAGTCCAGGGGCTAGGGCAAAACCGGTTCCTCCGGCAAATCCGGTTCGTCCGGCTCATCCGGCTCTGTACCGCCGCCCTGATCGTCCGGCTCCTCCGGGGGCAAAACGGTGCCGGAATCCGGCTCATCCGTATCGGAATCGTCGGGGTCTGTGGGGATGGTGGTGGTGGGCCAGCCGTCGCCGCCGGGGTCCAGATCCCCTTCCTCCCCCTCCTCCGGGGGCAGCTGCGCCTCCGGGTCAAAGTTTTCGTCGTGGTAGGTGCAGGTCCCGGCGCTTACTTTGAAGTAGGTCAGGTGGGCCTCCATGTCGGTGGACTCAATGGGCCGGGTATTGACGGTCGTGCCGTCCTCCAGCGTCACATCGTAGCCGGGCAGGCCCAAAAACTCCCGGCCCGCCAGCATAATCCGGGTATGGACCGTGTCCTCGGGGCAGTACTCCCCTGCCAGATGGACTTCCCCGGTCTCCGGGTCTGTGCAGACCCGGACCTCCACGTGGCAGGTACAGTTCTCGGTCGGGGCGGCGCTGGCCTGAATCTCCGCGCTGATAACCCGGCTGCCCCGGTAGTCGGCGGCGCAGAGAGCCACCGGAATCTTGCCGCAGTCGGCACAGACCTGGACGCTGACGATGCCATCGGGCCGGTCCGGGAAGCCCGGGTCCTCCAGGTTCTCGTGGATCTTCTCCATGACCATCTTCCAGGCCGCCAGGGCGGGATTGACCTTGCCGGAGTCGATTCGCTCGGCCTTGTCCTTGTACCCCACCCACACGGCGGCGGAGTAGTAGGGGGAGAACCCGGCAAAATAGCGGTCATATTTGTCATTGGTGGTGCCAGTCTTACCGGCCACAATCATGTTGTCGATGCGGGCGGCAGTGCCGGTGCCGCCGGTGACCACGCTGCGCAGCATCTTCGTCATGAGATAGGCGGTGGTCTTCTTCATGGCCACCGTGGACTCCGGGGTGTTGTCCACAATAATCTCAGAGTGGTCGTTGGACTCGATGCGCACGATGGTCCGGGGCGGGGTGTAGATGCCCTCGTTGAGGAACGCGCCGTAGGCGGCGGCCATCTCCTCCGTGGTCACGCCGTAGGTCAGCCCGCCCATAGCCAGGGGGCTCAGCGCAAGGTCCCTGGTGTCCAGGGTGGTGAAGCCCAGGCGCTGCTCCATGAACTCAAAGGAGCGGCTGTAGCCCAGGGCCTCCATGGTGCGGCTGGCCACTGTGTTGACAGATCGCTGGAGGCCGGTGGCGATGGTGGTGTACCCGGCGTAGCCCGGGGGGTCGTTTTTGGGGTAGCCGCCGGTCTGGGCGTCGTTGAGCCGCAGGGGATAGTTGTCCATGACGCTGCCGGGACTCACCACGTCATACTCCAGGGCCGGGGCGTACACGGCCACCGGCTTGATGGCGCTGCCCGGGGTGCGGGGGGATGTGGCTAGGTTCAAGCCCCGCCGGCCCGTCTTCACCCCCACGCCCCCCGCCATGGCCACCACGTCCCCGGTGTAGGGGTCCACCACGGTGATGGCGGAATCCAGGGGCTTTCCAGTGGGGGAGGGGTAATCGAAGTTGGCGGGGTTCTCATAGACCTCGTCTACAATGGACTGGATATCCGGGTCCTGGGTGGTATAGATATGGTAGCCCGCGTTGTAGAGGAGGGTGGAGGCGGTCTCCCGGCTGACGCCCCTGGCCTCCTGAATGCATTCAATGGCGTCCTCAATGGCGGCGTCGACAAACCAGGAGTAGGTGGCCACATCCTGGACGTCCTCGCCGTCCTCGCCCTCGCCATCCTTCCCGGCGTCGATGAAGCGCAGCTCCTCCGCCTTGGCGGCGTCCCGGGTGGCCTCATCGATATAGCCCTGCTTGCACATCTCGTCCAGGATCAACTCCTGGCGGCTCTTGTTGAACTCCCGGCAGGTCTTGTAGGAGCCGTCGTCCTGCTTGAACTTGGCGTCCCGGAGGGGGTCGTAGAGGGAGGGGTTGTTGGTGATGCCCACGATGGCGGCGCTCTCCGCCAGGCTCAGTTCGCTTACATCCTTGCCAAAGTAGCCCTTGGCGGCGGTCTGGATGCCGTAGAAGCTCTGGCCGAAGAAGACCCGGTTGAGGTATTCGGTAACAATATACTCCTTGGTGACGTTGGGGTCTTTCTCGAACTCCAGGGCCCGGAAGATCTCCCGGAGCTTCCGCTTGACGGTGACCTCCCGGTCGTCGTACATGTTGCGCAGCACCTGCTGGGTGAGGGTGGAGCCGCCCCGGGTGGCCCCGCCAGTGATGGTGGACTTGATGGCGCCGGCGGTGCCGACCCAGTCCACACCTTGGTGGGTCCAGAAGCGCTTATCCTCAATAGCCACCAGGGCCTGAACCAGGTGCTCGGGCAGGTCGTCGTACTCGATAAGCTCCCGGTTGCCGCCGTTCTTGTTGCGCTCACTGTTGTCAAAGAGGGTGGCCAAGACGTTGCCGTCCTTGTCATAGATCGTGGAGGTAAGCGACAGTGTCAGCTCCTGGGCGTTCATCTGCTGGCCCAGAGACGGGATAAGGGTGGTGTCGATGTAGGTCATAAAGATTTTGAAGAAAATAGCTGCCGTGGCCACGCCAATCACGCACAGGGTAAAAAGGGTCAGGAATATTCCGCCAATGACCCGCCCGATGATTACATAAACTGGCGTTTTCTTTTTCGTTTTGCGGGGGGTGGAGCCGGTTCCGCCGCTGTCCGGCGCCGGTGTGCCCGCGCGGTCCATTTGGTCCATGTGTTATACCTCCTTTATCAGGCTGGCAGGGCATACTTACGGTATGCCAATTTATAGTATACCACAGCTTGTCAACCTTGAAAAGGGAAATTCTGCCGTAAATTTCTGCCGGTTTCGACAGGAATCCCGAAAATTTTCCATAAAATACAAAAACCACCCCCGGAAATCGTCGAAATGTCACATAGAATTGGTCTTGCAATTTTCGTGAAAAAAGGGTACACTATAGCCAGACCAAAAAGCCGGACGTCAGCGGCGAGGAGGTGCCCACCTATGAGCGGAGAATTCGGTCCTGATTTTATCACCGTAACAGACGAGGACGGCAACGACATTGAACTGGAACTGGTGGACGCCCTGGAGCACAACGGCCTGACTTATATGGCTTTCTACCCCGCCGTGGAGGAGGGGGCCAATGAGGACAGCGAGGACTACGGCATGGTCATCCTCAAGTCCATTGAGGAGAACGGCGAGGAGCTGCTCTCCACCCTGGACAGCGACGAGGAGCTGGACGAAGTCTACAAGCTCTTTATGGAACGCCTCTTTGACGAGGAAGACGGGGAGGAGTAGGCAGCGCCCCAGACCTGCTGGTTCCCCTGGCCGGAAAAGCGCATAGTATTTATATAGAGTGCCCTGCGGGGTACGTGATGAGTCTTTTTTTAACCCACATTCCGTTATACGGGATGCCGGTTCAGCATCTGGTTTGCAGGCCTCCCGGCTGCCACCATGGAACCTGCCCCCTGCGGGCGGTCCACGGCTGTTGGACGTTGGAAGCAGTAAAGGATGCTGCAGGCGACCCACCTGCCTTTTATGTGCAGGTTATAACAGGGCTCACACGGCCATCGCGGGGCGCTTTTTTAACGCGCAGAGCGTCTCCCTTCCGGGGGCGCTCTTTTTGCCTGCTCCGAAACCGCATACCGCAGAACCGGGCCGGAATTGTAAGAAAATCCGGTCGATTTATGAAAGATGCCCGTTGACCCTGGCCCCAAATTATACTAAAATGGGGACAGGGTACGTTTATTTTATGAAGAGAGATAGGGTGGAGTACTATGAGAGAGAATTTTGAGAAGCGTTATGCCGCCGCCCGCCGCGAAGTCATCGCCCGGCGCTACCGCCGCATGAACCCCCGCCAGCAGGAGGGGGTCCTCACAACAGAGGGGCCCCTCCTGCTGTTGGCCGGAGCGGGCAGCGGCAAGACCACGGTGCTCATTAACCGCGTGGACAACCTCCTCACCTTCGGCCGGGGCAGCGACACCTGCGAGGTCCCGCCGGGGGCCACAGAGGAGGACCTGGCCTTCCTGGAGCAGTTCCCGGAGGAGCCCTCCCCCGAGGACTGGCGGCGGGCCAGAGCCCTCTGCGCCGTGGACCCGGCAGTCCCCTGGTCCGTTATCGCCATCACCTTTACCAACAAGGCCGCCGGGGAGCTGAAGGAGCGGCTGGAGCGGATGTGCGGACCCGCCGCCAAGGACATATGGGCCGCTACCTTCCATTCCGCGTGCATCCGCATTCTGCGCCGGGACATCGAGAAGCTGGGCATGGGCTTTACCAGCAGCTTCACCATCTACGACAGCGACGACAGCAAGCGGGTCGTCCGGGACGTAATAAAGGCCCTGGGCCTGGACGAAAAAGAGTTTGTCCCCCGGTCCGTGCTGTCCATCATCAGCAACGCCAAGGACAAGGACCAGTCCCCGGAGACCTTCGCCCAGGATAGCAAACCCTCCCACGACTGGCGGATGCCCCGCATCGCAGAAATCTACGCCGGGTATAACCGCCGCCTCCGGGAGGCCAACGCCCTGGATTTTGACGACATCATCCTCCACACGGTCCACCTGCTGCAAAAGGACCAGGACGTGCGGGGCCACTACCAGCGGAAATTCCGCTATGTGCTCATCGACGAGTATCAGGACACCAACCACCTGCAATACCTGCTGGCCCGGTTGCTGGCGGGGGGGGATGAAAACATCTGCGTGGTGGGGGATGACGACCAGTCCATCTACCGCTTCCGCGGGGCCAACATTGAGAACATCCTCAGCTTTGAGCAGCAGTACGCCACCTGCCGCACCATCCGCCTGGAGCAGAACTACCGCTCCACCCAGAGCATCCTGGACGCGGCCAACGCCGTCATCCGCAACAACACGGGCCGCAAGGGCAAGACTCTCTGGACCGAGAGCGGCCCGGGGGAGAAAGTACTGGTCAAAACCGTCCAGAGCGAGAGCGACGAGGCCAGCTTCGTGGCCGGAAAGCTTCTGGAGGACTATGGCCGCGCTGGCTCCTGGAAGGGCAGCGCCATCCTCTACCGGATGAACGCCCAGTCCAACGCCCTGGAAATGGCCCTCAAGCGCAACGGCATCCCCTACAAGGTCTACGGCGGCATGAAGTTCTTCGACCGGGCGGAGATCCGGGATATGCTGGCCTGCCTCTGCGTCATCAACAACCCCGCCGACGACCTGCGGCTGCGCCGCATTGTCAACACCCCCGCCCGCGGCATCGGCGGCGTGACATTGGACCGGGTGGTGCAGCTGGCCGCCCAGGGCGGCGCCAGCATGTTCGAGATCATGCGCCAGTCCGGGGAGAACCCGGTCCTGAAGGCCGGCGCGTCCAAGCTCCAGGGTTTTGCCGCCCTGGTGGAGGAGCTGCGGGAGCTGGAAAAGAATATGGACCTGCCGGAGCTCTACGACGCTGTGTGCGAGAAAACCGGGTACGTGAAGGCCCTGGAGGAGAAAAAGGACATGGAGAGCCGGGGGAGGCTGGAGAACGTGAAGGAGCTGCGCTCCAGCATCGTCAGCTTCCTGGAGAGCGGGCCAGACGACCCCTCCCTGGCGGGATTCCTGGACAGTGTCGCCCTCTATACAGACCTGGACGACGCCGCGGACAGCGACAACTGCGTCTCCCTTATGACCATGCACAGCGCCAAGGGGCTGGAGTTCCCCAGCGTGTACGTAGTTGGCATGGAGGAGGGCGTGTTCCCCGGTATGCGCGCCATTGGCGAGGAGGAGGAGATGGAGGAGGAGCGGCGGCTGTGCTACGTGGCCATGACCCGGGCCCGTGAGCGGCTGGTAATGACCAACGCCCGCCAGCGGATGCTCTACGGCCGCACTACCACCAACCAGCCCTCCCGGTTCCTGGAGGAGCTGCCCGAGGGGCCCGTGGATTGGCAGGGCAAGAAGGAGCCCCGGCCCGCCTACAGCGGGGAGGAGGCCGGCTTTGGCGGCGGCGGGGTCAGCGGAGAGGGGGGCGCAAAACCGGCCCACGGGCCCGGACTTTCCC
>CATIYU010000064.1 GCA_949739085.1 uncultured Eubacteriales bacterium
GGGGTCCAGGGTCCCCCCGTGGCCGATCCGCCGCTCCTTCAGGATGCCCCGCAGCTTGGCGCAGACGTCCATGCTGGTCCAGCCGGCGGGTTTGTCAATAACGAGTATTCCGTTGGGCATAGCAATTCCTCCCGCGCCAAGCCCGGCGCGACTGCGCCGTCACGAGCGTTTTGGCGAAGCCAAAACCTCGGCGCAGGGCGAATTCATTTCACCCAAGCAATTTAAATCCTTGGGGTCCCCGGCGAGCCTTGGCTCGCCGGGGCGCAGACGTCCATGCTGGTCCAGCCGGCGGGTTTGTCAATGATAAGTATTCCATTGGGCATAGCAATCTGCTCCTTGCGGTTACACCGCGAAGAGGGCTCCCGCGCCGCCGGTGTGGACGAAGAGGACGTTCTCCTCCTCCCCGAAGCACCCCTCCTCCAGCAGCTGGAGGAGGCCTGCCAGGGCCTTGCCGGTATACACCGGGTCCACCAGGACGCCCTCCGTCCGGGCCAGGCGCTCCACGGCGGCGGTCCCCTCGGGGCTGGGGACGGCGTAGCCGGGGCCGATGTGGTAGCGGATATGGATGTCCTCCCGCTCCACGGGGCCGTCCCACTCCAGCAGCCTGGCGGTCCCCTCCATCAGGTCATAGGCGATCTCCTCAAAGGGGTCGTCGCACACGCCGATGCCCACGGACTGGGTCCCGGGCAGAAACAGCTTCGCCCCCAGAGTGAGCCCGGCGTAGGTGCCGCCGGAGCCGGTGGCGCTGACGATGGCGTCGAAGGCCACCCCCAGCTCCTCCGCCTGGTTGGCAATCTCCTTCGCGCAGTTGACGTACCCCAGACAGCCCAGAGGCACGGAGCCCCCCACGGGGATAAAGTAGGGTGTGCGGCCCTGCCGCCGCAGGTCCTCCATGAGGCGGTCCATCTCCCCGTACACGTCGTCGTAGGAGTCCGTGTCCACGAAGCGGACCTCCGCGCCGAAGATGCGGTCCAGGATGAGGTTGCCCCCCTCCAGTACCCCCCGCTTCTTCAGCACCAGAATGGCCTCCATGCCCAGGCGGGCAGCGCAGGCGGCGGTGAGCATGGCGTGGTTGGACTGGGGCCCCCCGGCGGTGAGGACCACGTCCGCGCCCTTGCTCCGGGCGTCCGCCAGCAGGAACTCCAGCTTGCGGACCTTGTTGCCCCCAAGGGCCACGCCCATGAGGTCGTCCCGCTTGATGTAGAGGTTCCTCCCCAGCTCCCGGCTCAGGTTCTCCAGCCTGTAGAGGGGCGTGGGCAGCAGACCCAGGGGCAGGTTGGGAAAATCAGTGATCTGTTTCATATCTGGTTGCCCTCCTATGGCGCGGCTCTTTAGAATTGTACCGCTCAGGCAGCCTGACGGCGCGCTCGCGTCATTGCCGCCTGCGGCGTTAACGGCCGCCTAACAGGTCGCCCCGCCGGAGGTGTGGAGGTCCGCGTCCAGGATCTGCTGCTTGCGCTCCAGCAGGCCGTCGGCCAGGAGCTGGGCCTCCACGTTCTCAAAGCCCAGGCGCTCAATGGTCTTGGCGAAGCGCTCTCCGGTCTTGCCCTGCTCCCGGAAGAGGAGGATGGCCTTCTCAATGACGCTCAGGGCCTCCTCCTGATCGGTGAACACCTTGCTGAGGGGCTGGCCGTGGGCGGTCTTTTTGCCCCAGCGGCCGCCAATGTAGATCTTGAAGCCGTAGGTCCCCTCGCTGAGGGCGTCGAAGTGGCACTTGCCCACGCACCGCCCGCAGTTGTTGCACAGGTCCTTGTCGATCTCCAGCAGCCCGTCCTCCACCTTGGCCGCGCCCATGGGGCACGCCTTCTCCACGGAGCACTTCTTGCAGCCGTTGCACTCGTCCTCCTCCAGCTGGGGGATGCGCTGGCCCACAATGCCCAGGTCGTTCAGGTCCGGCTTCACGCAGTTGTTGGGGCAGCCGCCTACGGCGATCTTGAACTTGTGGGGCAGCTTCACCGTGTGGTAGCCCTCGTAGAACCGGTGGTGAATCTCCTCCGCCAGGCCGAAGGAGTCCAGAAGGCCGTACTGGCAGGTGGTGCCCTTGCAGGCCACCACGGGGCGCACCAGAGAGCCGGTGCCGCCGGTCTCCAGACCCGCCTCCCGGATGTAGGCCCGGAAGTCCTCGATTTTATCGTAGGGGATGCCCTGAACCTCGATGGTCAGGCGGGTGGTAAAGGTAATATTGCCGTTGCCGAACTTCTCAGCGGCCTCCGCGATGCGGCGGTGCTGGGCGGCGGTGATTTTGCCGTTGACAGTGATGATGCGGCCGGAGAAGTTGTCCGTGCCCTTGTTGCTGAGAAATCCCAGCGCTTTTACCCTCTTCTCGTCGGCGGGGCTGACAGTCAGTGTCGCCATTTTCTGTTTCCTCCTCTATATAGGTGTATATTCTTTTTCTTCGAAGAAAAAGAACCAAAAAGAACGGTTACCCAAAGGCGTCCGCCCTATTCCTCCTCGATCTCCGTAAAGGACGCGCCGCCCTCCAGCACCTTGGTATTGGTGTAGCCGTAGTGCTTCAGCCGGTTCTGGCAGAGGTAGGCCCGGCGGCCCTTGGTGCAGACCAGGAGGATTTTGCCGTCCTTGTCCAGGCCGTCCACCGCGCCGGTAATGGCGGCCAGGTCCAGGAACCGCCGTCCCTCCAGGGACGGGGCCTGGGCGCAGTCCACCACCTCGTAGCCCTCCGCCGCGCCCGAGGCGTACTCCGCCGGGGTGACGCTGTCCAGACCGCCGTCCAGCTTGTTGATGAGCACGTTGACGGCGTGGGCCAGGGGGTGGATGGCCGTGGAGAAGGGCGGGGCGTAGGCGAAGTCCATGCAGGCGAGCTGGTCCACCACGGCCCCCAGGGAGATGGCGGTAACCGCCACATCCGTCACCTTGTCCACCGCCCCCGGCCCCAGCACCTGGAGCCCCAGCAGCTTCCGGGAGGCCCGGTCCGCGGTGAGCTTGATAATGAAAGCCCCCGCGCCCGGGTAGTAGTGGGCCTTATCGTCCACTACCGCCAGAGCGGACACCGCGTCCAGCCCCTCCGCCTTGGCGGCGGTCTCCGTCAGGCCCGTGCGGCCCACGTTGATCCCGCCGGGCAGCTTGGCCACGCCGGTCCCCAGCACGCCGGGGTACGCCAGTTCCTTCCCCGCCAGGTTTTGGGCCAGAATCCGGCCGGCGATGTTGGCGGTGGAACCCATGGGGGACCAGGCGGGCTTGCCCGTCTGCCGGTTGGAGACCATGGCGCAGTCCCCCGCCGCGTAGACATCCGCCACGCTGGTGCGCATGTGCTGGTCCGTGAGGATGGCGCCCTTGACCATCTCAATGCCGGTCCCCTCCAAAAAGGCGGTATTGGGCCGGATGCCGATGGCCAGCACCAGGGCGTCCGCCTTCATGGCCCGGCGGCTGGTGAGCACCTTCTCTACCTTGCCGTCCCCCTCCACGCCCTCCAGGGAAACGCCTGTGAGAGGCATGACTCCCGCATCCGCCATCTTGTTCTCCACATATTCGCTGAGCTCCGGGTCCAGGAAGTTGGGCAGCACGTGGGGAGCAAAGTCAATGACGCTAACCTTTACGCCCCTGGCGGCCAGGTTCTCCGCCACCTCCAGGCCAATGAAGCCGCCGCCGGCCACTACCGCCCGCTTGACGCCGCCCTCTTCCACCGCCGTGCGCAGGGCTACGGCGTCCTCCGGCGTGCGCATCACAAACACGTTTTTCAGGTCCAGCCCCGGAACCGGCGGCACAAAGGGGGACGCGCCGGTGGCGACCACCAGCTTGTCGTAGGGGTAGGTCCGCACCTCGCCGGTGGACAGGTCCTTCGCCTCCACCAGGTGCTCCCCGGGCTTCACCGCCACAGCCTCCATCCCGGTGACGACCTCCGCCCCGGTGAGGCGTGCAAATTTTTCCGGCGTGTTGACGATGAGCTCGCTGCGCTGGTGGATGACGTCCCCCACGTAGTAGGGAAGGCCGCACCCGGCATAGGAGATGTCCCGGCCCTTGGTCAGGACCGTCACCTCACAGCTGCGGTCCGCCCGCTTCAGCTTCGCCGCCACCTTGGTGCCGGCCGCCACACCGCCTAATATGAGTACCTTCATTCCATGGACTCCTTTCCAAATATGCATTTTCAGCCTTTTGCACAATACCTGGGCCAGACGGCAAAAGGCGGAACTTTACGCCCTGAATACTTGGAATTTTAGCAGATTCCATGACTTTTGTCAACGAGATGTCTTGTCAAAATAGGACGCGGCCCGCCAGGGGGCCGTAAAATATAGGGCTTGACTGCCGGAGAAAAATGCGTTAAAATAACCTTGTAACTATTTGTAACCCTTTTTCACGGAATTGTTACTATTGGAGGAAGTATCCATGGCCCCAACTCACCAGGAGAGAAAGCGTTTAGATAGCGCCGCCCCCGCTGGGACGGCGAAAACGTCCAAGCCCGCTAGAGCCGCGAAAGCCGGCCCGTCCGCCGGCAGTCCACAGAGGCGGCGGTTCCCAGAGTCCAACAGCGTCCACCGGCAGCTCCAGCTGCTGCTGGCGGGGAGTATGCCCCGAGTGCGCCAGACCCTGCGTAGCTGGTTCCAGGAGCTGCGCTCCCAGATTTCCAGCTTGGCCCTGCGGCTGAGCTCCACAGAGGAGCGGAGCCGGGGACGGGTACAGGCGGCGGTGTTTTTGGCCGCCAGCATCGCTGTAGCCGTGTTCGCCGTGTTCCAGGTCCTCTACACCACCGCCACCACCGTCACCTTCGACGGCGTGGAGCTGGGGACCGTGGCCAGCGAGGAGGAGGCCCAGAAGGCCCGTCTCTCCGTGGAACAGAGCATCTCCAGCGTGCTGGGCTACGACTACACAGTGGAGGACCGGGTGTCCTACACCACGGGGCTGGCGTTCCGCAGCGCGGTGGTGGACGAGGCCGAGATTGAGGAGGCCCTCAGCGAAAACCTGCGGGTGGTGGAGCACGGCTACGCCCTCTATGTGGACGGCGAGTTCATCGGCGCCACCCAGACCCAGGGCGCCTTTGAGGAGCTGCTGGAGCAGGTGTCCGCCCCCTACCGCAGCGAGAACACCGTGTCCATTGACTTCCGGGAAAAGGTGGACATCCAGGAGGCGGACCTGCCGGTGGAGCGCTTCACCAACCTGGCTGACGCCGCCTTGCTGCTCAACAGCACCAAGGCCGGGGAGGTCACCTATACCGTGGAGGCCGGGGACGTGTGGTCTGTTATCGCCCAGGACAACAACATGACCAACGCGGACCTGCTGGCCCTCAATCCGGGCTATGACATCGACAAGCTGCAAATCGGCGATGTGCTGCTTATCAGCAACGCCGTGCCCTATCTCACCGTGGTCTCTGTGCAGATGGAGTACTACGTGGCGGATATCCCCTATGAAATTGAATACGTGGACGACGACTCCATGTATGTCGGAGATACCCGCGTCATCACCAAGGGCCAGTACGGCACAGCGGACACCACAGCCCGGGTGACCTACGAGGGAACGGAGGAATTGGAGCGGGTCATTGAGTCTGAGACCATCCTCACCGAGCCCGTTACCGAGGTCCAGGCCAGAGGCACCATGGAGCGGCCCACCTGGCTGCCCACCGGGTCCTTCCGCTGGCCCACCAGCGGCACCATCTCCTCCCGGTACGGCTACCGCAGCATTTTCGGCGGCTCCTCCTTCCACGGCGGTATTGATATCGCCAACTCCAGCGGCACCGACATCGTGGCCGCCGACGGCGGCGAGGTGGTCTACGCCGGTTGGCAGAGCGGGTACGGCTATCTCATCCAGATCGACCACGGCAACGGCTATGTCACCTATTACGGCCACAACAGCAAGCTGTTGGTGAGCGTGGGCGACAAGGTCTACAAGGGCCAGCACATCGCTGAGATGGGCGCTACCGGCCGGGTCACCGGCACCCACTGTCACTTTGAGATCCGGCTCAACGGCGAGCGGCAGAACCCCATGGATTACCTGCCCTAAGATGACTCCATCCAGACCGGCGCTGAAAACAGCGCCGGTCTTTTTTTCTTTGTGAAACTTTCGGAAAACCCCTTGCGAAACAGATGTTTGTGTGGTACAGTAGCAGAAAACGGCTTGGGGGCTGCCCCCGGGAGAGGAGGAGCCATGGGCGTACACGACGGGCACCGGGAGAGAAGGCGGGAACAGTTCCTGCGCCACGGCGAAGCGATGGCGGACCATGAGCTGCTGGAGCTACTGCTCTTCTACGCCATCCCCAGACGGGACACCAACCCCATCGCCCACCATCTGCTGGAGCGGTTCGGGAGCTTGCAGGCGGTGTTGGGCGCACCGGTGGAGGAGCTGGAGAAGACGCCGGGCATGGGCCGGAGCGCGGCGGTGCTGGTGAAGCTGGTGGCCCCCCTGTACCGGCGGGCCAGGGTGTCCGCGGCGGAAAAACAGGTGGTGCTGGATACGGTGGAGCGCATCGGCGCATACTTCCTGGAGCTCTTTGTGGGCGAGCAGTGGGAGGTCCTCTACCAGCTCTGCCTGGACGCCAAGGGGCGGCGCATCAACACCTACAGGCTCTCCGACGGGGACGCCGCCGGTGTGGCGGTGAACGTGCGCCGGATCGTGGAGAACGCCATTTTGAGCGGCGCGGTGATGGTGGCCCTGGCCCACAACCACCCCAGCGGCGTGGCCTTCCCCTCCCAGGAGGACCGGGACGTCACCCGGCAGGTGCAGCTCGCCCTGGACGCCGTGGGCGTAAAGCTGGTGGAACACGTCATTGTAGCGGACGGGGACTTCGTCTCCCTCCGGCAGCAGGGCTTCATTTCGTGAACAGAGGAGTATGTCATGCCTGATTTTCAAGTGGTTTCAGAGTACACGCCCTCCGGAGACCAGCCGGAGGCCATCAAAAAGCTGGCCCAGGGCATCGAGGACGGCCTGCGGGAGCAGGTGCTGCTGGGCGTTACCGGGTCCGGCAAGACCTACACCATGGCCAAGGTCATCGAGGCGGTACAGCGCCCCACCCTGGTGCTGGCCCACAACAAAATCTTAGCCGCCCAGCTCTGCGAGGAGTTCAAGGAGTTCTTTCCCCACAACGCGGTGGAGTACTTTGTCTCCTACTATGACTACTACCAGCCGGAGGCATATATCGCCCACACCGATACCTTTATTGAGAAGGACGCGTCCATCAACGAGGAGATCGACCGCCTCCGGCTCAGCGCCACCGCCTCCCTGCTGGAGCGGCGGGACGTGATCGTGGTCTCGTCGGTGAGCTGCATCTACGGCCTGGGCGAGCCCGACGACTTTGAGAAGATGATGATTACCCTCCGGGTGGGGGCCAACATGGAGCGGGACGAGCTGCTGCGGCGGCTGGTGGAGATCCGCTATGAGCGCAACGACATCGCCTTTGAGCGCAATATGTTCCGGGTCCGGGGGGACACCGTGGAGCTCTGGCCCGCCTACTGGAAGGACTCCGCCATCCGGGTGGAGTTCTTCGGGGACGAGATCGACCGGATCAGCGAGATCAACGGCGTCACGGGGACCATTATCCGCCGGATTACCAATATCCCCGTCTGGCCCGCCAGCCACTACGTCACCTCCAAGGAGAAGATGGATCGGGCCATTGTGGAGATCGAGGCGGAGCTGGA
>CATIYU010000065.1 GCA_949739085.1 uncultured Eubacteriales bacterium
CATTCTGGCCCGGGATCTGGCGGGCCGCATTGAAAATGAGTTGGAGTACCCCGGCCAGATCAAGGTCCATGTAATCCGCGAGACCAAAGTGGTGGAGTACGCGAAATAATCTGTAGAAGAATCCCCCTCCCACCGGGAGGGGGATTCTTTTGTGCACATAGGGATGCCTCAGGACTCCTCCGCCAGGGCGCGGCCCACGGTGTAGATGTCCCCGGCCCCCACGGTGAGGATCAGGTCGCCGGGCTGAGCCAGCGTGCGCAGAGTCTCCTCTGCGGCGGACAGGGTGGGGCAGTACAGCGCCCCGGGGATCTCCGCCGCCAGATCCTGAGAGGAGATGCCTACAGTGTTCTGCTCCCTGGCGGCGTAGATGTCTGTCAACACGACCAGATTGGCCTCCTGCAATTCCCGGATAAAATCCTTAAACAGGGCCTTGGTCCGGGAGTAGGTGTGGGGCTGAAAGGCGCAGATGACCCGGTGATAGCCCAGACTCCTGGCCATCTCCAGCAGAGCATGGAGCTCGGCGGGGTGGTGGGCGTAGTCGTCATAGACCTTGGCGCCATTGCAGGTTCCCAAGTACTCAAACCGCCGTCCCGCGCCTAAAAAGCCCTCCAGCCCCAGCTTGACCGCCCGGGGGGGGATGCCCAGCACATAGGCGGCAGAGGCGGCGGCCAGGGCGTTGTATACGTTGTGCAGCCCCGCCACCTGGAGGTTCAGGTGGGTGAAGAGTTTGCCCTCCATAAAGACGTCGAAGCTGGGCCGGCCCCGGTTCCAGGTGAGGTCCCGGGCCTGGCAGTCCGCCCCCTCCTCAAGGCCGAAGGTGAAAGCCCCCAGTCCGCAGGCCACGCTGCGGGCCCCAGCATTGTCCGCGTTTACAATCACGCGGCCATCCGGCGGAACCAGCTCCGCAAAGCGGCGGAAGGAGCGCTTGATGTCGTCCAGATCCTTGAAGAAATCCAAGTGGTCCTCCTCCACGTTGAGCACTACCGCCACAGTGGGGAAGAAGTGGAGGAAGCTATTGCAGTACTCGCAGGATTCCAGGATAATGGTGTCCCCCTTGCCCACCCGGTAGCCGCTGTGGAGCATGGGGAGGGTGCCGCCGATCATGACGGTGGGGTCCGCCTGGGCGGCCATGAACACATGGGTAGTCATGGCGGTGGTGGTGGTTTTGCCGTGGGTGCCCGCGATACAGACCGCGTTTTCGTATTGCTGCATGATGGCCCCCCAGGCCTCCGCCCGCTCAAAGACGGGGATGCCCTTCTCCTTGGCGGCGGCGATCTCCGGGTTGTCGTCGTGGATGGCGGCGGGGCGGATGAGGAACTCCGCTCCCTCCACATTTTCTGCCCGGTGGCCCACGGCTACGGCTATGCCCATCTCCCGCAGGCGCTGGACCTGGCCGCTCTCGGACTGGTCGCTGCCCTGGACGGCGAGGCCCATGCTGTGGAGCACCTCCGCCAGGGGGTTCATAGACACGCCGCCGATGCCGGAGAGGTGAGCTCTGCGGCCGGGGGCGATATAGCGCTGAATTTTGGTTTTAATATGGGTCATGGACGTTTCCCTTTCCAAACGGCTGGGCTGCCGGTATTTTCCTTTTTGGAATTGTATTATACTATACAGCGGCCCAATGCGCAACCAGTATTTCTTCTCATAGTATGCCGTTTTTATGGGGAAATGAACCGGGAGTCCAGGAAATTCCCTGTTTTTCCCGGCCCGCCCTGGGGACAGGGACCCTGGGGCGGTACGCTCCAGCTTTCCTTTATTATAGATAGATGGCGAACCGCTCATCCAGCAGCTTGTCCCAGGCCACCCGGACCGTCCGGACTGGAATATCCTGGCCCGGGCAGACTGTGACCACCCAGCCAGGGAGGAACCCGTCCAGAAGCCGGCACCGCGGGTCCGGCTCCAGGGGACCCAGCAGGGCCTCCACCCCCCGTCCCTGCCGCTTGATGGTGGCCTCCTTGGCGGTCCACAGGCGGAAGAACGCCTCGTCCTCCATGCCCCGGGCCAGCCGCCGGGGGGCGGGGCGCAGGCGCTCCACGTCCACCCCCACGCTCTGGCTGTGGAGGGCGCAGACGGCGGCTCCCCGGCTGTGACTCAAGTTAAACTGTAGATCCGGCCGCTCCGGGAAGAAGGGCTTGCCTCCCGGGGCGCGCTCCAGGCGGGGAACCGCCCCGGCCTCCCGCTCCAGCCCATAGGCCAGCAGGCGGTAGGCGGCCTCCCGCTCCTCCCGCCGTCCGCAAAGCACGCCGTATACCGCAAGGTCCATGGCGCTCCCTCCCCTCCTGGTTACCGGAATATAGTATACCCGCACAGGCGGTTAAGCGGCAGTTGGCCGCCATTTGGGAACTTTTTTTGTTTTTTTGGTATGGAAAAAAATATTTTAGAAAAAATTTGCTTTAGAGGGAGGAAAAACGGCGCTTCCGTTGTATACTCATATAGGAAGAACTATAAAATAAGGAGGTGCAGGCCCCTATGGCGTTTCCGCAGCAGTTTTTAGATGAACTGATCAGCAGGAGCGATATTGTGGACGTGGTCTCCGCTTACGTCTCCCTGACCAGGAAGGGCGGCAACTACTTCGGCCTGTGCCCCTTCCACAACGAGAAGACTGGCTCCTTCTCCGTATCCCCGGACAAGCAGATGTACCACTGCTTTGGCTGTAAGCACGGCGGCGGGGTCATCAACTTCGTTATGGAGATTGAAAACCTCAGCTTCCCCGACGCGGTGCGGTTCCTGGCCAAGCGGGCCAGTATGGACGTGCCCGAGGACAACACCGGCCGGGAGGAGAGCCGCAGGCGCCAGCGGGTGCTGGCCTTGAACAAGGACGCCGCCCGCTGGTTCTACCAGAACCTCTCCCTCCCCCAGGGGAAGGCGGTGGCGGACTACCTGGCCAAGCGGCGCATCACCCGGAAGACCGCCATGGACTTCGGCCTGGGGGCCTCCCTGGACGGCTGGGACTGCCTCCTGTCCGCCATGCTGGAGAAGGGCTATACTAAGGCGGAGCTGCTGGCGGCGGGGCTGGCGGTGCGCTCCCCCCAGGGGCGGCTCTACGACAAGTTCCGAAACCGCCTCATGTTCCCGGTTATCGACGTGCGGGGGGACGTGGTGGCCTTTGGCGGACGGGTGCTGGATAAAAGCGAGCCCAAGTATATGAACACCACCGAGACCATCGCCTACAGCAAGCGCCGCAATCTCTACGGCATCAACTTGGCGAAGAAGACCAAGCGGCCGAACTTCATCCTCTGCGAGGGGAATATCGACGTTATCACCCTCCACCAGGCGGGGTTCAACAATGCGGTGGCCTCCATGGGCACCGCCCTCACCGTGGAGCAGACCCGGCTTCTGAGCCGGTACACCAAGGAATTGGTGCTCTGCTACGACAACGACACCGCCGGGCAGCTGGCTACACAGAAAAACATCGACCTGCTGAAAAATAGCGAGTTCACCGTCCGGGTCCTCCAGCTCCCCCGCCGTCTGGCGGACGGGGAGTATATCAAGCAGGACGTGGACGACTTCATCAAATTCCAGGGCGCGGACGCCTTCGAGGCCCTCCTCAGCGGCAGCGAGACCCAGATGGACTACCGTATGGAGGCCCTGGCCGCCCAGTACGATCTGACCAGCACGGAGGATAAAATCGCCTACGCCGCCGGCGTCAGCCAGCTTCTGGCCACCGTGGCCAGCCCCGTAGAGCGGGAGGTCTACGCCGGACGGGCGGCGGAGCGGGCGGGCATCTCCCGGGAGGCCATGCTGCTGGAGGTGGAGCGGGCCTGCGGCAAGCGCAAGGGTCAGGAAAAGCGGGCCCTCCAGCGCCAGGCCCTCAACGTGGGGGCCATGCGCCAGCCCAAGGAGCGCTCCATCCGGTATGCCGACGTGCGCTCCGCCATGGCGGAGGAGGGCGTGGTGCGGCTGCTGTTTCTGGACGGCGCCCTGGCCGGGCGGTGCGGGGCGCTGGCCCCGGAGGATTTCAGCTCCCCCCTGCTGGGGGGCGTCTACCGGGATCTGCTGGAGGCCCACAGCCGGGGCGGGAACCTGCCGCTGGCGGGCCTGGCGGAGCGGCTCTCGCCGGAGGAGATGGGACATCTGACGTCTGTGCTCCAAAAGCCGGAGGCCCTGGCCAACGCCGGGAAATCCCTGCCGGATTACATACGCGTCATTCAGGAAGCCGCGGACAAGCGGCGCGGGGGAACGGACCCCCTGCTGGCCGCGATGGAAAAATACAAAGAGAAAAAAGGGCAATGGAGGAAAGCAAAATGACAAAGAAAAAGGAAGAGACCCGCGCCAAGGACCAGGAGGCCAAGAAGGCGGAGGAGAGCAAGAAGTACGCCCGGCTGCCGGACAAGCTGGTAGCTACCCTGCCTGCCGCCGACGTGCTGCTGGCCAACGAGAAGGTAATGGATCTCTTTGCCAGGGGTAAAAAGCGTGGGCGGCTGGACTCCACGGAGATGATGAGCGTGCTGGACGAGATCGAGCTGGATGGCGAGCAGATGGAAAAGCTCTACGACTCCCTGGAGGCGCTGTCCATTGAGATCGGCAACGAGGAGGACCTGCTCCCGGATATACCCGACGACATGGACCCGCCCCTGGAGGCCATCGCGGAGATTGAGGAAGAGGAGCTGGTGGACCCCAACACCCTGGTGGACAGCTTCTCCGTGGACGACCCTGTGCGCATGTACCTCAAGGAGATTGGCAAGGTGCCCCTGCTGTACCCGGAGGAGGAAATCGCCCTGGCCCAGAAGATGAGCGCCGGAAACGAGGCCCAGGAGCGTCTGGACCACCTGGACGGCATGGAGATCCCCGAGGAGGAGATCGTCCAGCTGAAAAAGACCGCCAAGGAGGGCGAGCGGGCCAAGCAGAAGCTGGCCGAGGCCAACCTCCGCCTGGTGGTGTCCATCGCCAAGCGGTATGTGGGCAGGGGGATGCTGTTCTTGGATCTGATTCAGGAGGGCAACCTGGGGCTCATCAAGGCGGTGGAGAAGTTCGATTACACCAAGGGCTATAAGTTCTCCACCTACGCCACCTGGTGGATCCGCCAGGCTATCACCCGGGCCATTGCGGACCAGGCCCGGACCATCCGCATCCCCGTGCATATGGTGGAGACCATCAACAAGGTTATCCGGGTCCCCCGGCAGCTCCTACAGGAGCTGGGCCACGACCCCTCCGCCGAGGAGATCGCCGAGGAGATGGACATGCCTGTGGACAAGGTCCGG
>CATIYU010000066.1 GCA_949739085.1 uncultured Eubacteriales bacterium
CATCGGCTGGGGAACCCTTGGCGTGGAGTGGGGCCTGCCTATCTTCGTGGCCTTCGTCCGTGAAGGACGTTTTACCAGAGAGCAGCTTGACGCAAGCCAAGAGTTTACCGTCAATATCCCGTATGGTGAATTTGACAAACAGATTCTTGGATATTGTGGAACCAAGTCAGGCCGGGATACTGATAAGGCAAGTGATCTGCATCTGACCCTGATCGAATCTGAGCTTGTGAAAGCTCCTGGTATCCGCGAATTGCCGCTAACGCTGGAATGCAAAGTTTTGTATCAACAGCTGCAAAGCAAAGAGGCCGTTCCGGCGTTCATCAGGGAAAAAATGTACCCAGAGGATGCGGACAGCTCTAATCCGGGAGCCAACAGAGACTATCATATTGCTTACTATGGGCAGATCGTAAAGGCGTATATCATCCAGTGAGCTGTTTGCCTGACATCATACTGCGGTAGTAGCGCCGGTCTCTGGCGCGTTTGTTAAGTTTTCTGTCCCGCTCAATAATCTCCTAGCGGAATCCATCGCCGTTGAAAATTGCCCCACAGCATATACACACATAGCGCGGGACAACCTCCCTCCGCTCGCACGCGTAGAGCGCAGCAACTTTCTTCCTGGGGACTCCCCACCACTGGGCGGTGTCAACGCCAATTTGCAAATATAAGGAAATGCCGGGGCATTGTCTCAAACCGCACTGTCGCTTTCTCATTCAAGTCCATCTTCCGGCTGCTTACGTACACCTTGACGATGCTGCAGCATCTGCCAGACCCCATCTCCCGCAGTTTCTCCAGAATCCGCAGCGCCGTACTCGGCGCCTCTTCTAGCCACTCATCCATGACCTGCTTGTATGGATCCAGCTTCGTGGGCTTGGGCTTTTTTAATGTGTACTCCGGCTTTTGAGGCGACTCCGTATACCGCTTTGCTGTTCGCGGCTCCATTGTTACTTCTGTCCCTGTTCCACATAGCTCAGCCCTTTTGTCTGTCGCTTTGGATATCCATCTACTCTGCTCCTTTCATTTCCCGGCCCCCTTTCCGGGCTCTTTCATGCCCTGTTTGGGAGTCTATCTTTTTCCTCCGCAATACTACATTTTTTCCTCGGTGTTTTTTACATTTTATCACTCAAGATGACACACAATACCAGATGAACGAGAGGGACAACCGGCCGCCCTGCACCGCAAAGTGTCTGCCGCCTACCACAGAGCTGGGATGAAATCGGGAGCTGGGATTGGAGAAACTCGAGCATCTGGAAGGGCTGTAGACTGCGGGGCGGAGACGCCCTTATATGATGGAGGCATGACACCGGTACAGTGGCGGTAAGACCAATCTTTAGCAAATATTTGTTGCATTTTCTGTGCGCTTCGTCTATACTATGATATGCGTGTGCAGACATTTTACGTTGAGCCATCAAGCGAAGAGAATATCTTGAAAAGGATCTGACAACAAATGTGTTTAGACGGCAATCCTTCTCTGGGGGAACAATTTTCGTTAAGAGCGGAATATTAGATAACCTTGCATAAAGAAGGATAGATTTCAGAGTTCCACATAGCCGACAAAGTTGTAGTAGATTTTGATGTCCCGGTGAGTTTCCCCGGCGATTTCGTACTTCTCGCCCACCTCGATGCGTTTCACCAGCCGCAGGAGCGTGGGGCGATCCAGTTCCTCAAGCTGGGCATAATCGCGGATGACAGCCAGCCATTCGTCGGTGGCCTGCTCGTCCTCCTGTGTGGCTTCCAGCTGGGCGGTGAGCTGCGTCCGCTGTTCCAGCTTGCCCCGGCGTTCGTCCTCGTAGCGGTTCATCAGCTGGACGCACAACGACTCCGGCATAATGCCCTTTACCTTGTCCTCATAAGCCGACACCACCAGCTTTTCCAGTTCGGCCAATCGCTTGTCCAGCGCCGCCAGCGTTGCCCGGAGTGCCTTTGTCTGCTCCAGGCTGGCGGCGTTCTTCTGGGCCAAGATTTTCTCTTTGAGGGCTGCGGGGCTGTTCTGGGCCAGCATCGCCTTGGCATGGATGTCCAGCAAGAGCAGCTTCGTCAGCACTTTGCAGTTGATGTAGTGTGAGGTACAGGCTGCCTTGCTGCCGCTCATATACCGGTTGCA
>CATIYU010000067.1 GCA_949739085.1 uncultured Eubacteriales bacterium
GGCCATTGACTCCATGTTCCCCATTGGCCGGGGCCAGCGGGAGCTGATTATCGGCGACCGGCAGACCGGCAAGACCGCCATCGCCCTGGACACCATCCTTAACCAGAAGGGCAAGGATGTCATCTGCATTTACGTCTCCATCGGGCAGAAGGCGGGGTCCGTGGCCCAGCTGGTGCGGAACCTCCAGGACCGGGGGGCCATGGAATACACCATCGTGGTCCACGCCTCCGCCAGCGACCCGGCCCCCCTCCAGTATATCGCCCCCTACGCTGGCTGCGCCATGGGGGAGTTCTTCATGGAGCAGGGCAGAGACGTGCTCATCGTCTACGACGACCTCAGTAAGCACGCCATCGCCTACCGCTCCCTGAGCCTGCTGCTGGGCCGCTCCCCGGGCCGGGAGGCCTACCCCGGCGACGTCTTTTACCTCCACTCCCGCCTGCTGGAGCGCTCCGCTCAGCTCAGCGAGGAGCGGGGCGGCGGTAGCATGACCGCCCTGCCCATTGTGGAGACCCAGGCCGGAGACGTGGCCGCCTATATCCCCACCAACATCATCTCCATCACCGACGGGCAGATCTTCCTGGAGAGCAGCCTGTTCTTCGCTGGGCAGCGTCCGGCGGTAAACGTGGGCCTCTCTGTGTCCCGGGTGGGCGGCGACGCCCAGACCAAGGCCATGAAGATGGCCTCCGGGGCCATCCGGCTGGACCTGGCCCAGTACCGGGAGATGGAGGTCTTCACCCAGTTCGCCAGCGACCTGGACGACGCCACTAAGGACCAGCTCTCCTACGGTCAGGGCCTCATGCGCCTGCTGCGGCAGGACCAGTACCACCCCCTGCGGCAGTATGAGCAGGTCATTCTCCTCACCGCCGCCCTCAGCCGGATTATGACCATTGTGCCCCGGGAGGACCTGCGAAGCTACGCCCGGGAGCTGCTGGACCACTTCCGCCGGGAGCGGCCGGGGCTCTGCGAGCGCATCGAGCGCACAGGGCTCCTCTCCCAGGAGGACCGGGAGGAGATTATCCAGGCATCCAGGGACTACACCGCCAAAAAGGCGGAGGAGCGGAGGTGGTAGCATGGCCAACGCCAAGGAAATAAAAGGCCGCATTGCCAGCGTCCGGGACACCCAGAAGATCACTAACGCCATGTATCTTATCGCCTCTACCAAGCTACAAAAGGCCAAGCGGGACCTGGACCAGACCATGCCCTACTTCAGCGCCCTGCGTGGAGAGATCAAGCGCATCTTCCGCACAGTTGAGGAGGTGGACAGCCAGTATTTCTACCCACCCACCGGGGAACAGGATTTTCCCGGCGCTTACGGCTACCTGGTCATTACCGCCGACAAGGGCCTGGCGGGGGCCTATAACCAAAACGCCATCCGAGAGGCCCAGCGAATGATGGAGCAGCACGGCGACTACAAGCTCTTCGTGGTGGGGGAGTACGGCCGTCAGTACTTTACCGCCCGGAACATCCCCATCGAAAAGAGCTTCCTCTACACCGCCCAAAACCCCACTATTCAGCGGGCCAGGGAGATCTGCTACCTGCTCCTGGACCTGTACCAGCGGCGGGAGGTGGGGAAAATCTTCGTCATCTACACCGACTTCGGCGGCCTGGAGGCCAGCGCCAAATCCGTGCGGCTGCTGCCCTTCCACAGGGCCCAGTTTTCCTCCGCCAGCCGGGAGAAGGCAGTAAAGCTGCCCTTTGAGTTCTCCCCCTCTGTGGACACGGTGCTTGACTGCATTATCCCCAGCTATGTGACAGGGTTTATCTACAGCGCCCTGGTGGACAGCTTTTGCAGTGAGCAGAACGCCCGCATGACCGCCATGGATTCCGCCAACAAGAACGCCCAAGATCTGTTGGACGATCTCTCCATGCAGTATAACCACATGCGCCAGGGCGCTATTACCCAGGAAATTACGGAGATCTCCGCCGGGGCCCTGGGGCAGCGGCGCGGCGCGCAGCATTTGGAAGGAGGCCCCCGGCTATGACAAAGGGAATCATTACGCAGGTATCCGGCTCCGTGGTGGACGTGGCCTTTGAGCCCGGACGCCTGCCCAAAATCAAAGAGGCCCTCTCCGTCTCCCTGGACGGCAGGGAGCGGGTCATGGAGGTGGCCCAGCACATCGGACGCGACCGGGTGCGGTGCGTCATGCTGGCGGAGAGCGAGGGTCTGGCCCGGGGCATGGAGGCCGTCGCTCGGGGCACGGGCATCCAGGTGCCGGTGGGCCAGTGTACCCTGGGCCGGATGTTCAACGTGCTGGGGGAGGCCATCGACGGCGGCGGTCCCGTCCCGGCGGACGTGGAGCGCTGGAACATCCACCGCCAGGCCCCCTCCTTTGCGGAGCAGCGGCCCGCTGTGGAGGTGCTGGAGACGGGCATCAAGGTCATCGACCTGCTGGAACCCTACCCCAAGGGGGGGAAAATCGGCCTCTTCGGCGGGGCTGGCGTGGGCAAGACTGTGCTCATCCAGGAGCTCATCCACAACGTGGCTATGGAGCACGGCGGCTACTCCATCTTCACCGGCGTGGGAGAGCGGTCCCGTGAGGGCAACGACCTCTGGCGGGAGATGCGGGAGAGCGGCGTCTTTGAAAAGACCGCCCTGGTGTTCGGGCAGATGAACGAGTCGCCGGGCGTGCGGATGCGGGTGGCCCTCTCGGGGCTCACCATGGCGGAGTACTTCCGGGACCGGGAGAATAAGGACGTGCTGCTCTTCATTGACAACATCTTCCGCTTTGTCCAGGCGGGCAGCGAGGTCTCCACCCTGCTGGGGCGTATGCCCTCCGCCGTGGGCTACCAGCCCACCCTGGCCGAGGAGATGGGCGCTCTTCAGGAGCGGATTGCCTCCACCCGCAGCGGCTCAGTGACCTCTGTGCAGGCGGTGTACGTGCCCGCCGACGACCTCACCGACCCCGCCCCCGCCACCACCTTTTCCCACCTGGACGCCACCACCGTACTCAGCCGGAAGATTGCCGAGCAGGGCATCTACCCGGCGGTGGACCCGCTGGCCTCCACCTCCCGGATTCTGGAGGCGGACATCGTGGGGGAGGACCACTACCGCATTGCGCGGGGCGTGCAGACGGTGCTGCAAAAGTACCGGGAGCTCCAGGACATCATCGCCATCCTGGGCATGGACGAGCTCAGCGATGAGGACAAGCGGACCGTCAACCGGGCCCGGAAGCTCCAGCGGTTCCTGGCACAGCCCACCCACGTGGCGGAGAAGTTCACCGGCATCCCCGGGGTATACGTGCCCCTGGAGGAGACCCTGCGGGGATTCCAGGCTATTTTGGACGGCAGCATGGACTACTACCCGGAGGCCGCTTTCTACAACGCCGGTACAATCAACGACGTGGTAGAGCGGACCAAGAAGATGGAGGCTGAGAGAGGGAAGTGAACACATTTCATCTGGAAATCCTGGCGGCGGACCGCCCCTTCTACAAGGGGGAGTGCGAGTCTCTCCAGGTGCCGATCAGCGACGGGCAGTATGGCATCCAGGCCAACCACCGCAACGCCATCGCCGCCATTGTGCCGGGGACGCTGCGCCTGCGTCCCCCGGGGGGCGCAGAGGAGATCGCCGCAGTGTCCCAGGGGCTCATCAAGGTGGAGAATAACTCCGTCCTGCTCCTAGTGGACACCATTGAGCGGCCCGAGGAGATCGACGCCAACCGGGCCCGCCGGGAGGCGGAGGAGGCCATGGAGGCCATCCTGCAAAAGAAGAGCATCCAGAGCTATCACACCGCCCAGGCCCGCATGGCCCGGGCCCTGAACCGGCTGAAGGTCAAGGAGCGGCACATGGTCAACCTATAACCGGCGGCAGAGTGGGGAAATTGCGGTTTCAGCGCGGCTTTTTTTCGGTTGGATGGATAAAAACCTTGCAACTGCGGGAAAAATATGTTAGATTAAATTGTGCATCATTTGGGCGCGGGCCCTTGGGGCGCCGCCCGCCAAAGAAATAAAAAGGAGACTGTGTCAAATGAACAAGTCCGAACTGATCAACGCCGTGGCGGAAAAGGCCGCGCTGTCCAAGAAGGACGCCGAGAACGCCGTCACTGCCGCCCTGGACGTCATTACCGCCGCCCTGGCGGAGGGCGAGGAGATCCGCCTGGTGGGCTTCGGCACCTTTGAGGTGAAAAAGCGTGAGGCCCGCATGGGCCGCAACCCCAAGACCAAGGAGCCCATCCCCATCGCCGCCTCCAAGGTGCCCGCTTTCAAGCCCGGCAAGGCCCTTAAGGACGCTGTGGCGCAATAAGAGACGTCATGGGTGCGGCGGGAGCCGCACTCTTGTCTTTTCCAACCCTGACGCAAAACGGTTTTGCTGGCCCCCGCCAGCGGAGAGGAGTGCCCTATGCGGCTGGATAAATATTTGAAGGTCTCCCGGCTTATCAAGCGCCGGACCGTGGCCAACGAGGCCTGTGACAACGAGCGGGTCACGGTCAACGGGAAAACCGCCCGGGCCTCCTACGAGGTGAAGGAGGGCGACGTTATCGCCATTCGCTTTGGCGAGCGGACCTTGTCTGTGGAGGTGCTGGAGGTGCGGGAGGTTGTGGGCAAGGCGGACGCCTCCGCCATGTACCGGGAAGTAACCTGAGCGCATTTGCACGCATAAATCGGACAGACCCCCCATATACATGGAGTGAATCATGGATATGGGAGGTCTTTTCATGCCCTATGAAGATATGAGCGCAATGCAGCACCGCCTGGAGCTGGACGGCCGCGAGCGGCTGCTGGTCACCGGGGTGGAGGAGGTGGAACGGTTCGACGAGGAGGAGATCGTAATGTCCACCACCGCCGGTACCCTGGTGGTGGGCGGCACGGGGCTCCACATCGGCAAGCTGAACCTGGACGGCGGCGAGCTCCACGTGGACGGCTCCATCCACACCCTGCTCTATGAGGACCGCGCCCCCGGCGGACAGGGTGGGTTCCTCCGGCGGCTGTTCGGATGAGCGGCTTTATCTCCCAGCAGCTGGCCATGTTCCTCCGGTCCATCCTCCTGGGCGGGACCCTGGGTTTGGTCTACGACCTGCTGCGGGCACTCCGGCGCCTGGGGGGACGGCTCTGGGGCGGGCTGCTGGACGCCCTGTACTGCCTGACAGCCGGGTCCGCCCTGTTCTTTTTTATCATGGCCGGCAGCGGCGAGCTGCACCTGTTTATCCTGGCGGGAGCCCTGGGGGGCGCGGTACTGTTTTTCTGTCTTTTTAGTCAGATGCTGCGGCCTTTGTGGGATTTTTGGCTTCAAATTTTGTTAGCGCCGGTGGGACTTACGGGTCATTTTTTGAAAAGATTGGCCCGTTTCTACAAAAAACTCTTTTCTTTTGGCCGGGGTTGGGTTACAATGAAGATGGAAGGGCAGCGCAGAGACCGCTCACCCGCGCCGGTGGAAGGAGATGAGGCGATGGCAAAAACACCTGGCAGGAGCACCGGACCCCAGAAGAAAAAGCAACGGAAGCGCCCCAGCAGCAAGCTGACGGCCTTTGTTCTGGCGGTCCTCTTTATTGGCATAAGCGTCCAGATCGTGGGCATGGTGGGACAGATTCAAGCCGCCAAGGAGGAAGAGGCCGTCTGCTCCGCCCGCCTGGCCGAGTTGGAGGCCGCCAACGCAAAGCTGGCCGGGGACATCGCCAACCGTGACAACCTGGACCTCATTGAGGACATTGCCCGGGACGAGCTGGGCATGGCCGGCCCGGGAGAAAAGATTTTCATTTTCAGCAAATAGCGCTCCTTAGGTCCCGGCTGCGAAAGCGGCTGGGACCTTTGCCGTTGCCAAACCTCCGCCCCTGTGGTATACTGGGGGAAAAGGAGGGATGTTCCCATGCTTCTTGTTGAATATCTGAACAACCAATTTTCCCTGCTCCAGAACATGGACTTCTTCCTCCGCATCCTGGTGGCCAGCCTCTGCGGGGCCGGAATCGGCTTTGAGCGCAGCAAGCGGTACAAGGAGGCCGGCATCCGGACCCACATCATCGTCTGCTGTGGCGCGGCGCTGCTGATGGTGGTGTCAAAATACGGCTTCGTGGACCTGACCGGCGCAGATGGGCTCTATTTCAACGGCACCCGGGGGGCGGACCCCGCCCGCATTGCCGCCCAGGTAGTCAGCGGCATCGGCTTTTTGGGCGCGGGCGTCATTTTCAAGCACGGCAGCTCCATCAAGGGTCTGACTACCGCCGCCGGACTCTGGACCACGGCGGGCATTGGCCTGGCCATCGGCGCGGGGATGTACGGGGTGGGCATGTTCGCCTCGGTTCTGGTGGCGGTGCTGCAAATCCTCACCCATAAATTCCTGGTGGGTACCGACACCCTGTTTCACCGCCACCTACAATTTACTCTGGAAAACAGCGGCAGTTTTCAGGAAGCCTTTGACGCCTTCCTGGTCAAGGAGCGGATGCGGACCGTGGAGTGCCGGATTACCTACCACGAGGACGGATATATGACCTACGACATGGTGGTGCGGGTACCCAAAGAGCTGACCGTCCGGGAACTGGACCTGTTTTTAAAGGAGCACGGCAACGTGCGCTTTGTCAGCTGCAGCACCGTAGGGTAGCGAAAAAAGGACCGCCCGGGACGTCCCGGACGGTCCTTTTCTGCCGGATATTACCAGCGGCTGTTCTCGCCGTCAGTGAGGATGCCGTCCGCGTCCCGAACCCGGGCGTTATCCAGCATCTGCTGGAAGCTGGACATATTAGCCCCCCGGGTCCGGCCGCCGTCCAGCAGGTCATCCACGGCCCGGCCCATGTCGTCTACCGCGTCCCGGACGCCGTTGCCCAGGCTGCTGCGGCCGTTCTCTCCGGCTGTGCCATTATTTCCGGCAGTACCGTTGTTGCCAGTGGCGCCATTGTTCCCAACGGCCCCATTGTTGCCGCCCACAATGCCGCCGGCCGTGCCGTTGTTCCCGGTAACGCCGTTATTGCCTGTGACGCCGCCGCTGCCAACGGAACCGTTATTGCCGGTATTGCCGTGCTGGTTGTTGTCTGTGGTCTGGCCGCCGCCTGCGCCCGCGTTGTTGGCGTTATTGTCCTTGTTGCCGCAGGCTGCCAGCGACAGCACAAGGGCCAGGGCGGCCGCAAGAATCGCTCCTTTTTTCATCTCGTCTTCCTCCTTCCCAGTCTTGCGCGTTGTCCGCGCCGGTCCTAGTATTTGCGGAGGACACGATTTTACCGCTGGCGGTTTCTTGCAAATTTTTCGCGGATTTTCCAGGCGGCCGCCGGGGATGTCCCGGCCCGGCTCCGGGCAGGCTACAGCCGCACGGGCTCCTTGCTGAGGCCGATCATCTCCAGGATCTCCTCCTTGGACTTGCCACCCACCTCGCGGCGGACCATCTCGCCGTTTTTGAAAAGCATCAGGGTGGGGATACTCATAATACGGTATTGCCGGGCCAGCTGCTGCTGTTCGTCCACGTTGACCTTGCCCACCTTCACCGCGTCCTGCTCCGCCGCGATCTCGTCCACCGTGGGGGCCAGGGCCATGCAGGGACCGCACCACCCCGCCCAGAAGTCTACCAGCACAGGACGGTCCGCTTTTAAAACCTCCTGATCAAAATTTTCCGCTGTCAAAACTGTATACGCCATTTTTTCTTCTCCTTTCCGCACTGCGGCGTTGATGGCCATAGTATACCCCAATTTCCGCAAAAGCTCAACCCGTTTTCCGGCGGACAGGCAAAGTTATTTTGTCCCGGGGCGCACCTGCCGGTCCGGCCGGGCATAGGATGGGCAAACCAATCAGGAGGGATGCGCCTATGCCCATTATATATTTGAGCCCGTCCACGCAGGAGAGCAACATGTACGTTACCGGCACCGGTAGCGAGGAATACTGGATGAACCGCCTGGCCGACGCCATGATCCCCTACCTCAACAGCTGCGGCATCCGCTACACCCGCAACACCCCGGACATGACCGCCGCCAGCTCCATCCGCCAGGCCAACCAAGGCTGGTACGACTTCTACCTGGCCCTCCACTCCAACGCCGCCGGGGAGGGCAGCTACGGCAGCGCGCGGGGGATTATCGCCTTCTACTACCCCACCAGCACCCAGGGCCAGCGGGCCGCCCAAATTTTTGTCAACAACCTGCGGGGGATCTACCCCCTGCCGGAGAAGGTGGTCACCCGGGCCACCACGTCCCTGGGGGAAGTCCGGGACTCCAAGTTCCCCGCCAACCTGCTGGAGCTGGGCTACCACGACAACTACGAGGACGCCCGGTGGATCGAGGGGAACCTGACGGAGATCGCCCGCAACCTGGTGCTGAGCCTCACGGACTACTTTGATATCCCCTTCATCTGGCCCGCCGACCCCTGGGACGGCACGGTCCGCGCCGGCGGTAATCTCAACCTGCGCAGCCGGCCCAGCACGGAGGCCGCCGTAGTGGCCAGTATCCCCAACGGCGCGCCGGTGCGCATCTACGGCCGCTACGGGGACTGGTACGTGGTGCGCTACGGAGACTACGTGGGGTACGCCTCCGCCCAATACATCTCCTGACCGCCTGGGGCGGAAAACCGGACCAGACTGGTCCGGTTTTTTCCGCCTCCCTAGAAACAAATTGCGGAAAATCCCGTTGCATTTCTCTAAAATCTGGAGTATACTCAGGGAGGAGAACGTACCCCGTTTTCCCCGCCTCCGGCGGCAAATTGAAAAAATATTTCGTTCAGGAAGGAAAGGCAGAGACTATGAAACACATCAACTTCGTAAGACGGCTGGCATCCCTGGCGCTGGCCCTGGTTCTGGCGGCTTCCCTGGCCCCGGCGGCCCTGGCTGCTGGCGGCCTGTCGAAGGAACGGGAGTACCCCGGCTTCTCCGATGTGCAGGAGAGCGACTGGTTTTACACCGACGTGCGCGGCGCCTATGAGCTGGGCCTGATCAACGGCAGCGGCGAGGGAATCTTCAATCCCAAGGGCCAGCTCACCCTGGCGGAGGCCATCACCATGGCGGTCAACGTGTGCGCCAAGTACTACGGCGACAACTTTACCCCCGGCGGCAGCCCCTGGTACACCAACGCCGTGACCTATGCTGAGGAGGTCAATATCATCTCTTCCGGCATGTATTCCGATTTCAACAAGCCCGCCACCCGCTCTGACGTGGCCCGCATGTTCGCCAACAGCCTCAACGGCAGCGACCTGGGCCGCATCAACCGCATCGCCTGGATTCCCGATGTGAACCCCGCTACGCCCTACTGGGAGTACATCTACGTGCTCTATAACGCTGGCGTGCTGGCAGGCGACGCCTCGGGCAACTTCCGCCCTGACGACACCATCACCCGTGCGGAGGCCGCCGCCATCCTCAACCGGGTCGCCCTCCCTGAAAAGCGGCTGAACTACTCCCTCACCACCAAGGCCCCCGGCCAGCTGCTCCAGTCCGCCGATGGCAGCTTCACCCTCAACGTCCCCCAGAACCCGGCCTGGACCACCCAGAACAATGGGATCGAGGATGAGGGCCACTGCTCCGTATACCTCGCCATGTCCGACGGCACCGCCACCTTCCAGGTGGACGCTTTCAGCAAGAGCGTGTATAAATCCAGCGACCTAGCGGCCATTGCCCAGGGCGACGCGGAGTACCTGGAGCAGGAATGGGAGATGCACGGCGTCATCGACGAGGACGGCATCTACGGCAGCTGGACCCGCGGCCTGGACGGCTACTCCTTCGACTACACCTGGACCACCGAGTCCGGCTATGAAGTCACCGGCCGCTACTCTTGTGTGGAAAACGGCGAGTACTTCTTCACCATTTGGCAGGAGTACCTCTCCGACTGCTCCGACGAGACCTATTACGGCCTGAAGAGCCTGCTGATGAGCTTTGACATGGCGGTTTAATCCCTATATGAGCACCGGCTGCTTCCAGAGCGAATCTGGAGGCAGCCGGTGTTTTTCCGGCGGCGCTACCGGTTTTTCTTACGGTACTCCATGGGGCTCACCCCCTCCACCCGGCGGAAGCATTGGGAAAAGTAGCTCAGGGAGGAGAAGCCCAGCATCTGGGAGATGAGGGAGAGGGTGTGGTCGGTCTCCCGCAGCAGGAACCGGCTCTCCTCAATGCGCCGGGAGATGAGGTAGTTGATGGGGGAGGTGCCGAACTCGGCCCGGAAAGCGTGGGCCAGGTAGTATTTGTTCAGGTGGGCCAGCTGCGCCAGCTGGTCCAGGGTCAGGTTTTCCTTAAAATGGTTGTCTATGTACCGCCGGACCAGCTCGCACTCCCGGCTGGACCGGGAGGCAGCGGTCTCGCCGGAGAAGGAGAGATCCTTCTGCCGTCCCAGCAGCACCAGCGCCACCTCCAGCAGGCTGTGGCACACCTCCTCGTGGCCTGGCAGCGCCTCATAGGACTCCTGGAGCATCAGGTTCAGGCAGCTGGCCAGCTCCTTCCAGCCGGTGTGGATGTGGAGCATACTGTACCCATCCGCCCCAGCGATGGCCTCCAGGCCCTCCACCCCCAGGACGATGTACATAAGGGGGCTGTCGGCCTGGCTAAGCTCGGTATGGAGAACGTTGGCGTTGACGAAAATCATGTCGTGGATAGCCACCGGGATGTCCTCATACTGGGTGCGGAAGCGTCCGTGGCCGTCGGTGATGAAAAAGAGCTCGGCGCAGCTGTGGGTGTGAAGATTGGAGTTCCACTCCTGGGAATACCGGGCCTGGGCAATATAGTTCAGCCGCAGGGCTCCGCGCCCCTCCCCTGCGGCCGCTTTGGAAAAGCTGTGCTGGTAGTTGCTCATAAGGCGTGCCTCCCCGCTGCGCAATTTAACAAAAAAATTGGTTCCCCCGTTCCATGGGCTGATTATACACGATACCGGTCAATTGTGCAACTCCCCGAAGCCAGAGGAAGCTTTCTTCCATATTTTGAGGAATATCGCCCATACCGGGGCGGACCTCTGGAAGTAAATTGCCGATGATTTCCCCGCGAAGGTTTTCCGATTCTGATAAATTTGCCGAAATACAAAAAAGCAATATTTATAAAGAAATCCGCAAGAAGCGGATTGTTTTTCCTCCCCCACCCCATATATACTACTATTTGTAAAGCTGGTCTCCAGATTGGCGGGGCCAGCGCCCAAATTGATAGGAGGATTAGACAATGAATCTGAGGAAGACCTTTAGCTTGCTGCTTGCGCTGGTCCTGTCTCTGTCCCTGCTGGCCGGCTGCGGCGGCGGCGGCAACAACACGCCTGACAACAGCCAGTCCGGCGGCAACAACCAGTCCAGCGGCGACGACAAACAGCCCGATGACAGCCAGTCCAACGGCGGCAAGCAGTATGAGGGCGTGGAGCTGACCATGTGGTCCATGTGGACCTCCGAGGAGGCCCAGGCCCAGGTCATCAAGGAAGCGGCCGCCGCCTTTGAGGAGCAGACCGGCGCCAAGATCAACATTGAGTGGAAGGGCCGCGACATCAACCAGGTCCTCTCCGCGTCCTTGGAGTCCGGCGAGAAGTTCGACATCTTTGAGGACGACTACACCCGGATCGCCCAGCAGTACGTCAAGTATACATACGACCTGACCGACATGGCTGCCGCCGTCAACTACGACAGCTTCAGCTATGCCTGCCTCAACAACCAGGCCATTACCTGGGTGGGCGATACCCTCAGCAAGGACGGCGAGGAGGTTCCCGGCTTCCTCAACTCCATCGTGGAGCAGCCCCAGGTGGGCGGCGTCTTCTACGACAAGGATGCCTTTGAGAATGCCGGCATCACCGCCGAGCCCAAGACCTGGTCCGAGTTCCTGGATGCATGCCAGAAGCTGAAGGACGCCGGTGTCGGCCCCATCGCGCAGGACTCCGCCTACTGTGACTTCGCCTTCTATCACCAGCTGGTCCGCCACCTGGGCGAGGAGAAGATCAAAGAGCTGGCTATGAACGGCGGCTGGTCCGGCACCGCCGCTGAGGCCGCCGCTCAGGAGATCATCGACCTGGTGAACAGCGGCTATCTGGTCGACGGCGCCCCCGACGAGTACCCCAGCAGCCAGAACAAGATCGGCTTTGGCATGGCCGCTATGGTGGTCTGCGCCAACTATGTCACCACCGAAGTCAACACCACCACCGGCACCGAGATCAACTGGGGCCTCTTCAACTATCCCGCCGTGGACGGCGGCGCGGAGAATGCCGCCGCTTACGCCGGCGCCAACTCCCTGGCCATCACCTCCTACTGCGAGAACGCCCAGGCCGCTTTTGACTTCATCATCTTCCTGACCACCGGTGAGTTCGACCAGAAGATGGCCGACACCGCCAACCAGATCCCGGCAGACACCCGCAACACCGCCCCCGCCAGCCTCACCGGCACCATCGAGACCCTCCAGTCCGCCGACAAGCCCATGAGCTGGTGCGCCGCTGTGGACGCCAACAGTGACCTGAAGACCAGCTTCAAGTCCATGTTCACGGAGATCTTCGAGGGCAAGTACGCCTCCGGCGCCGACTTCTGCAAAGCTCTGGACGCCCTGTATTAAGCAATAACCCGGCAGGCGGCGCTCCATCGCCGCCTGCCCTTCTTATATCCAAATTAGGAGGGAGAAGAAAATGAAGAAAAACAGAGCCATGATCTTCTGGTTCTGCCTGCCCGCCGTGCTGTCTCTGCTCATCATGTTCGTCTACCCCGTGTGCCGCACGGTGCTGATGAGCTTCTTCCAGGTGGAGAGCCTCACGGCGGGAGGGGGGGGTTGGAGCTTCAACGGGCTGGACAACTACGCCAAAATCTTCGGCAGCCAGACCTTCCGCACCTCTATGAGCAACATGCTCCTCATCTGGCTGGTGGGCGGCCTCATCACCCTGGTGCTGGCCATGCTGATGGCCGTGGTGATCACCAGCGGCATCCGGGGCAAAAAGTTCTTCCGGGCCGCCATCTATATGCCCAACATCATCAGCGCCGTGGCCCTGGCCACCATGTGGATTCAGTACATCTTCCAGTATGACTACGGCCTTTTGAACTCCGTCGTGCAGGCGCTGGGCCTGGAGCGCATCAAGTGGATGGGCAGCGACCTGAAATTCTGGGCTTTGACCATCTCCTACACTTTTGGCAGCGTGGGCTACTACATGCTCATCTATATCAGCGGCATCGAGGGCATCCCCCAGGACCTCTACGAGGCCGCCACGCTGGACGGGGCCAGCAAGGTCCACCAGTTCACCCGCATCACCCTGCCCTTGCTGAAAAACGTTATCAAAACCTCCATCACCTTCTGGAGCATCAACGCCACCACCTTCTTCCTCTGGTCGAAGATGTTCTCCCCCATCGACACCGAGGAGTCCACGATCGTGCCGGTCATCTACCTCTACGACATGGTCTTCGGCGGAAAGGGCGTCATCACCCGGGATGCCGGGGCGGGCGCGGCGGTAGGCGTTGTGCTGACACTGCTCATTATCGCCGTGTACGCCGTCACCAACCGGCTCTTCAAAAACACGGATCTGGAATACTAAGGGAGGAGAAACGAAATGGGAAATATCAACTGGAAAAAAGAAGCCCGGATGCTGCCCGGCTATATCATCGTAGTGGCCTGGGTGGCCTTCACGGCCGTCATGATTTTCTGGATTCTGGGGGCCAGCCTCTCCACCTCCCGGGAGATCTACTCCGGCAGCGTGTTCAAATTTGAGAGCGGGTTCCACTGGGAGAACTACGCCACCGCCTGGCAGATGCAGAATGTGTCCGTGTTCTTCGGCAACTCCCTGCTTTACTCCATCATCTCCTGCGCGGGGGTGCTGGCCATCTCCGCCCCCGCGGCCTACGTTCTCTCCCGCTGGCAGTTCCGGGGCGGCCTGGCCCTGCGCCTGGGCCTGGTCATCGCCATGAGCGTGCCCATCATCATGGTCATCATGCCCATCTACTCCCTGGCGGTGCAGTGGGGCGTGAAGGGGCGGCTCCTGCTCATTGTGCTCTATATCATGATGCGGGTACCCTACACCACCATCTATTTGCTGGATTTCTTCTCCACCCTCTCCCGCTCCTACGAGGAGGCGGCCTATCTGGACGGATGCAGCGGCCCGAACACCTTCCTGCGCATTATGCTGCCCCTGGTACAGCCGGCGGTGGTGACAGTCACCATCTTCAACTTCATGTCCGTATGGAACGAGTTCTTCATGGCCCTTATCTTCACCTCCAGCGAGAGCATGACCCCCGTTGGCGTGGGCCTTCTGAACATCATAAATTCTATGAAATATACCGGCAACTATGGCGGCATGTTCGCCGCAGTCATCATCGTCTTTCTGCCCACCTTCCTGCTGTACATCTTTTTATCCGAGAAGATTATTGCCGGCGTCACGGGCGGCGGCGTGAAGGGCTGAGCCCATCTGGAGGAAACCTATGGAAAAGGAATTGACAACCGGCCGCGTCACCATCCCCACGGATGTGGACGTGGTCCCCGAGACCCTGGAAATTCTCCGGCGCTGGGGCGCCGACGCCATCCGGGACTGCGACGGCGCCGAGTACCCCCCGGAGCTGCGGAGCGTGGACGCAAAAGTCTACTCCACCTACTACACCACCCGCAAGGACAACGCCTGGGCCAAGGCCAACCCCGACGAAGTCCAGCAGTGCTACATTATGACCGGCTTCCACACCGCTGTTGGCGGCCCTCTCTCCATCCCCCTCATGCAGGGGGTCAGCCCCGAGCTGATGGAGGTCAACACCCGGGACGACAGGAGGCGCTGGTGGGAGGTCATGGACCGCACCGCCGGGACCCCCCTGCCCCCCGACGCCTGGCAGTACGACGAGGCGTCCGGCTGCGTCACCATCGCCGCCCCGGAGGCGTTTCACGACTATACCGTCAGCTTCCTAGCCTACCTCATCTGGGACCCGGTCCACATGTACAACGCCGTTACCAACGGCTGGACCAACTTTGAGCACCAAATCACCTTCGA
>CATIYU010000068.1 GCA_949739085.1 uncultured Eubacteriales bacterium
ACCTTCTGCGCGCCCCCCACCATGTACCGTATGCTCATCAAGCAGGATCTGAGCCGCTACGACCTCAGCAGCATCCAGCACGCCACCATCGCCGGGGAGGCCCTGAACCCGGAGGTGTTCCACCAGTTCCAGAAGGCCACGGGCCTGAGCCTGATGGAGGGCTTTGGTCAGAGCGAGACCACGGTGATGATCGGCAATCTGGTGGGCATGACCCCCAAGGTGGGCTCTATGGGCAGGCCCGTGCCCCTGTACCCGGTGGACCTGGTGGACCCGGATGGGAACAGCGTGCCCGACGGCCAGGTGGGAGAGATCGTCATCCGGGCGGAGAAAACGGACATCTGCGGCCTCTTCCGGGGCTACTACCAGAACGAGGCGGGCACCAGCGCCGCCTGGCACGACGGGGTCTACCACACCGGCGACACCGCCTGGCGGGACGAGGACGGCTACTTCTGGTACGTGGGCCGGGTGGACGACCTCATCAAGTCCAGCGGCTACCGCATCGGGCCCTTTGAGATTGAGAGCGTCATCATGGAGCTGCCCTACGTGTTGGAGTGCGGCGTGTCCGCCGCCCCCGACGAGGTGCGGGGCCAGGTGGTGAAGGCCAGTATTGTCCTCATTCCCGGTAAGGAGGGCACGGAGGCGCTGAAAAAGGAGATCCAAAACTACGTGAAACAGCACACCGCGCCGTATAAATATCCGCGGATCGTCGAATTTAAGGACGAGCTGCCCAAGACCGTCAGCGGGAAGATCATGCGCAGCAAGCTGTAAATTTCCCCCGCTGTGAAAGGATTTCTATGGACCATAAACGCGTCACCCTCTTCGCCGGACACTATGGATCCGGCAAGACAAACATTGCCGTGAACTACGCCCTCCTCCTGGCGGGAGAGGGCCGGAGGACCGCCATCGCGGACCTGGATATCGTGAACCCCTATTTCCGCACCAAGGACAGCGCCGGTGAACTGGCGGCGGCGGGAGTGGAGCTGATCTCCCCCCTCTTCGCCAACTCCAACGTGGACCTTCCCGCCCTCCCGGCGGAGGCCTACCGGCTGGTGCAGGATAGAAGCCTCTTCGCTGTCATGGACATTGGCGGCGACGACCGGGGGGCCTACGCCCTGGGGCGATACACCCCCTTCCTCCTGGAGGAGATGGACTACCGGATGGCCTTTGTGGCCAACCCCTGCCGTCCCCTGACCCGCACCCCGGAGGAGGCGCTGGAGGTGATGGGGGAGATCGAGCGGGCCGGGGGCCTGCCCTTTACCTGCATTGTCAACAACGCCAACCTGGCTCGCGAGACCACGCCGGAAACGGTGCTGGCCGCCGTTCCCTACATGGAGGAGCTGTGCCGGCTCAGCGGCCTGCCTCTCTGGATGACCAGCGCGGAGAGACGGGTGGCGGCGGGCCTCGCCGGGAAGGTCCCGGGATTGCTGCCTATGGACTTGCAGGAGAGGTATTTCGACCTGCCGGGGCGGGAGGAATCTCCCCGGCCCCTCTTCGGCTAGGCAGGGACCGTATTTTGTTTACCCCCGCCGCCTGACGCGGCGTAAAGAAAGGATGAAATCACCATGGCAAAAGTTACCTTCTTGACGGACCTCTGCAAGGGCTGCGGCCTGTGCGTGGAGGCCTGTCCCAAGCACATCCTGGCAATCGCCAAGGAGAAGATCAATCAGAAGGGCTACCATCCGGCGGAGATGACGGACCAGGAGGCGTGTATCGCCTGCGCTTTCTGCGCCACCATGTGTCCGGACTGCATCATCACCGTGGAGTCCTAGGCGGACGGCCAACACGGGACTGGCGTGCGCCGGGCGTCCATATCAGCCGCCCGGTAACGATACAGACCGCGGGCCGGAGTCCAGGTCCTAGGCGGACGGCCAACGCGAGGCAGTCCTAGGCGGACGGCTAATCCTGACCCAGACAAAACATTTTTCTTTTGATGCTTTTCTTTGTAGAAAAAGAAAAGCATGTATGCCTAAAGAATGAAGGAGAGCACTATGGCAGAAAGAGTATTGATGAAGGGCAACGAGGCCATTGCGGAGGCCGCTATCCGGGCTGGCTGCCGCCACTACTTTGGCTACCCCATTACCCCCCAGACGGAGATCGCCGCCTATATGGCCAAGAAAATGCCCAAAATTGGCGGCGTGTTCCTGCAAGCGGAGAGCGAAATCGCCTCCATCAACATGGTTTACGGCGCCGCCGCCGCCGGAATGCGGGTGATGACCTCCTCCTCCAGCCCGGGCGTCTCCCTGAAGAGCGAGGGATTGAGCTACATAGCCGGGTCCGACGTGCCCGCCTTTGTGGTGAACGTCCAGAGGGCCGGGCCCGGCCTGGGGGGCATCCAGCCCAGCCAGGCCGACTACTTCCAGGCCACCAAGGGCGGCGGCCACGGGGACTACCGCATGATCGTCCTGGCCCCCGCCTCTGTGCAGGAGATGGCCAGTCTCACGATCAAGGGCTTTAACCTGGCGGACAAGTACCGCATGATCTCCATGGTTCTGGCCGACGGCACCATCGGCCAGATGATGGAGCCCATCTCCTTTGAGGACGAGGAGCTCGAAACCTATGAGAAGCCCTGGGCCCTCACCGGCACCAACATGCAGCGGCCCCACAATATCGTCAACTCCCTCTACCTCAAACCCGACGAGCTGGAACGCACCAACTTCGCCCGCTACGAGAAATACCGGGCCGTGGAGGAGAGCGAGGCCCTCTGGGAGGAGTACCAGATGGAGGACGCGGAGCTCTGCGTTGTGGCCTTCGGCATCGCCGCCCGGGTGGCGAAAAACGCCGTGGCGGACGCCCGGAAGGCCGGTCTAAAGGTGGGGCTGATCCGGCCCATCACCCTCTGGCCCTTCCCCAAGGCGGCTCTCAGCAGGGCTGCGGATCAGGTAAAAGCGTTTGTGTCCGTGGAGCTGAATATGGGCCAGATGATTGAGGACGTCCGTCTGGCCACCGGATGCAGGCGTCCGGTGAGCCTCTGCAACCGGGCCGGAGGCATGATCCCCAGCCCCCAGCAGGTGCTGGAGGCGGTCACCGCCGCGATGAAAGGAGTGAACTGACATGGCAATCGTTTTCCAGAAGCCCCACGCCCTCACGGACGCGGTGCTCCACTACTGCCCTGGATGCCCCCACGGCATCATCCACCGGCTGGTGGCCGAGGCCATTGATACGCTGGGCATTGAGGGCCGGACCATCGGCGTCGCCCCGGTGGGCTGCGCCGTCATGGCCTACGACTACTTTAATTGCGACATGCTGGAGGCCGCCCACGGCCGGGCCCCCGCCTCCGCCACCGGCATCAAGCGCTGCCGCCCGGAGTGCGTGGTGTTCACCTACCAGGGGGACGGCGATCTGGCCTCCATTGGCATGGCGGAGACCGTCCACGCGGCGGCCCGGAACGAGAATATCACCGTTATCTTCGTCAACAACGCCATTTACGGCATGACCGGCGGACAGATGGCTCCCACCAGCCTCCCTGGACAGGTCACCCAGACCTCGCCCTATGGCCGGGACGTGAACCACTGCGGCTGGCCCATCAAGGTCTGCGAGATGCTCGCCACGCTTGAGGGCCCGGAGTACATCGCCCGGGTGGCGGTGAACAACGTGAAAAACGTGAAGGCCGCCGGGAAGGCCATCCAGAAGGCGTTCCAAAACCAGATGGACAAGAAGGGCTTCTCCCTCATCGAGGTTGTCTCCGCCTGCCCCACCAACTGGGGCATGACTCCCCAGAAGGCCCTGGAGTGGGTGGAGAGCGACATGATTCCCTACTACCCCCTGGGCGTCTACAAGGACAGGACTGCGGCAAAGGAGGCTGAGGCAAAATGAAAACCACACAGATTCTGATTGCCGGCTTCGGCGGGCAGGGCATCCTGTTTGCCGGGAAGTTTCTGGCCTACAAGGGCCTGCTGGAGGACTTACAGGTGAGCTGGCTTCCCTCCTACGGCCCCGAGATGCGGGGCGGCACCGCCAACTGCAACGTGATTCTCTCCGACGACCCCGTCGGGTCCCCCATTATCACCGACCCGGACGTGCTCATCGTCATGAACCTGCCCTCCCTCCAGAAGTATGTGGGCGCCGTGGTCCCCGGCGGGCAGATCTATGTGGACTCCACCCTCATCAGTGAGAAGGTGGAGCGCGGCGACGTGCAGGTCTACTACATCCCCGCCACCCAGATGGCCAACGACGCCGGGGTGCCCACTCTGGCCAACATGGTCATGATGGGCCATGTGCTCAAGAACAACCCGGAGCTGACCTTCGAGGGCACCGAGGCCACGGTCGCCAAGCTGGTGCCCCCGAAAAAGGCCCAGCTGGTGGAGCTGAATATGAAGGCCCTCCAGGCGGGAAGGGACTACCAGTGATCCGCCACGGCTTTGACGGCGGAGAGGAGCTGCTGAAGCCCTCCCACCTTGCTCAGCCGGTAGAGGGGTTCCCCAAAACTATACTGGTAACATTCCAGCGCAATGTAGTGGCGGCGCTGCAAAAGCGGTTTCCGACAGAGGTTGTCAGCACCATAAATGCCTGCGTTGAAGTTCCCATCTACCGCTTTTCTTACCAGAGCCAGACGCTAGGGCTGCTCCTCACCACCGTCGGCGGTCCCGCCACGGTGGGCATCCTGGAGGAGGTCTGGGTCAAGGGCGCGGAGAAGGTGCTGCTCTTTGGGACCTGCGGCGGACTGGACGCGGACCTGCCCGCCGGACATTTCATTGTCCCCACCGCCGCCTACCGGGACGAGGGGACCAGCTTCCACTACCTGCCGCCCTCCGACTATGTGGACATCCCCACGGCGGACCGTCTGACGGAGATTTTCGACGAGCTGGCTCTGCCCTGCGTCCGCAGCAAGACCTGGACCACGGACGCCATCTACCGGGAGACCCC
>CATIYU010000069.1 GCA_949739085.1 uncultured Eubacteriales bacterium
ATCTGGTGACCATGCGCAACTACGGGCGGAACCTGGTCCAGGATTACGCGGACAAGTTCGGCGTGGAGTTCCATCCCGGCGAGAAGCCCTGGGGCGTCAAGGCTGACGTTATCATGCCCTCTGCCATGCAGAACGACGTTCATATGGAGCACGCCCAGCAGATCGTCGCCAACGGCGTGAAGTACTACATCGAAGTGGCCAATATGCCCACCACCAACGATGCTCTTTTCTTCCTCATGCAGCAGCCCAACATGATCGTGGCCCCCTCCAAGGCCGTCAACGCCGGCGGCGTGGGCGTGTCCGCCCTGGGGATGAGCCAGAACAGCGAGCGTCTGGTCTGGACCGCCGAGGAAGTGGACGAGAAGCTCAAGGGCATCATGAAGACCATCCACAAGATGTCCAAGGAGGCCGCCGAGGAGTACGGTCTGGGCTACAACCTGGTGGCTGGCGCGAACATCGCCGGTTTCAAGAAGGTCGCCGAGGCCATGATGGAGCAGGGCGTTTTCTAAGAAACCAGCAGTTACTTTCTCACCGGCCTGGGAATAGAACAGTACCAGGTCTGCGGAACGCCATTCAGGCGGTGCATGGAATTTCTCCATGCACCGCCTTTGTGCGTCTTCCCCGTTGGCAGCGCCCCATTTCCTGCAAAAGGAACAGAAAAGGCTATACACGGTCCCGCTCTTGTGCTATACTATTTCTTAGAATAGTGGGGTCCCCACACGCGTATGCCAGAGAGGAGACTGTACATGTTTCTTATAACAGGCGGGATAGGGCTTTTGGGCTGTATCATCGGAATTATATTGCTGATTATCTCCTATGTGAAAAATAAAGGGTTTATTCTGGCGTTGATCGTGTTCCTTCTGTGCTTCGTCATTATGGGGGGCAGTATTGTTTTGCAGGCCCGGGGCGGGCTGGACCTCTTCAACAAGGACTTCCCGGAGGATGTCCAGCAGGGGGATGCCGCCGGTGCGCCGGACGGCGATTCCGACACCCCGCCGCAGGCGGAACCTGCCAGAGTGTCCCTTGACGAGCTGTGCAGCCTGGTGGATGTGGCCCTAACCGGGAATTTTACCGGTAAAAGCGTTACACACGACGAAACTACCCTTACAATAAGTGTTTGGCGGGACGGCCTGACGGTGGACACCGCAGACAACGGGACATGGGAGAATGAAAAAACCGCCATGACAGAGCTGGCGGGCTCTCTCCGCGCCTTAATTGACGCCTGCGGGCCGGAAAACACCGCCTTGAGCCTGCACTTGATGGATGCCCAGAACCAGGAAACAGCTCTGCTTTCCCTTTCGGAGACGAACGTTACCTACGACATTACAGCGGAGACCCGCATGTCATCCGCCGCGCCGGATGGCGGGACAGACGGGGCCTGACCGGGGGCACAGAGCCGGAAACCGGGAAAAATCCGGCGCATTCCTCCAAAAATCGCGAAGCTTCTGTCCTGCGCATCTGTTATCATACATGTGTATCATGTGCCGTCTGGCCTGGCCAGATCGCTTCCTCCTGCGGGAGGAGGGAGGAGGTTTCTATGACCGGAAAACAGACTGCCCATTCCGGGGCGGTGGACCAGAAAAAGAGGACCGCCAGTAAAATCGCCCTCATTGCCGGGGCGGCCCTGGCCGGGGTGCTGACGGGCTGCGCCCTGGGGCTGGGCTTCTACGCCAGCAGCTACGGCGGGGTGTTCCCTGGCGTGGCGGTGGGGGAGGTGGAATTGGCGGGGCTCTCCTATGAGGAGCTGGACCAGGTTCTCCCTGCGGACCAGCTGTTCCAGGGCGTTGTTACCATCACGGCGGACGGCCAGGAGTTAGGGCGCTACACCCAAACCCAGCTGGGCGCGGAGGTGGACAAGACCGCCTTGCTGAACGCCGCCTGGGCGGTGGGCCGGGAGCCAGGCCCACTGGGGTGGTTGAAAAACGCCTGGACCATGTTCCTGGGCCAAACCGGCAGGCAGCTTCTTTTGGAGCCCACCGCCAGCGCCTACAGCCGGGAGGACCTTCAGGCCGCCGCCGCGCAGGCGGCGGAGCGGTTTGACCGCCCGCCGGTGGACGGCAGCTATGAGCTCACCCCAGAGGGGGTTTTTGCCACCAATCCCGCCGAAGGCCGGGCGCTGGATCAAGCGGGCCTGGTCCAGGCCCTGGAGGCTCTGGAGGGCCAGCCCGGCGCGGTGGAGGCCCCCTGGAGCGCCGTTCCTCCACAGCCTCTGGACCTCCAGGCCATGGCGGAGGCCCTCAACGGGGAGGCCACCCCCGCCCGTTACGACACTGCGCTGGGCCGGGTGGTGGAGGGTGAGGTGGGCGTGTCCCTGGACGCGGAGGCCGCCGCCTTCGTCCTGTCCGCCGCCGGACCCGGGGAGACGGTCCTGCTGCCCGCTGAGACCCTCTACCCCTCCCTCACCGCCCAGGAGCTGGAGGCCGTGCTGTTCCGGGACGTGCTGGGCTCCGCCACCACCACAGTCAGCGGCACCAGCGCGCGGCGCGGCAACGTCAAGCTCTCCGGGGCCCTTATCAACGGTGCTGTTCTCAACGACGGGGACGTGTTCGACTACAACCAGACGGTGGGCGAGCGGACCACCGCCCGGGGATTCGGCGCGGCGGCCAGCTACGTCAACGGCCAGACCGTGGACACCGTGGGCGGCGGCATCTGCCAGACCTCCAGCACGCTCTATCTGGCGGCGCTGCTGTCCAACCTGGAGATCGTGGAGCGGTATAACCACCGCTTCTGGCCCGGGTACATTGAGCTGGGGATGGACGCCACCGTCAGTTGGGGCGGGCCGGAGTTCCGGTTCCGCAACAACACTGGCTACCCCATCCGCATTGACGTCAGCTACGTAAACAGCAAGCTGACCATCACCATCATGGGTACCAAGACGGATGATACATACGTGGAAATGTCCCATGAGCTGCTCAGCACCACCGGCTATGAGACGGAATACGAGGAAACCACCGCGCTGGCCCCAGGGGTGGAGAGGCAGAGGCAGAGCGGCTACACCGGCTATGAGGTTGTCAGCTACCGCAGCGTCTACAGCGGCGACGGCACGCTGCTCAGCCGCCAGGTGGAGGACAAGAGCGTCTACAAGAGCCGCAACCAGATTATCGAGGTGGGCACGGCTCCGCCGGAAGGGGACGCCGCGCCTGGAAACGACTCGGACCTTCCCATTACTCAGCCTGGGGAGGAGGGGGACGAACCGGTTCTCCCGCCGGAGTAGGGATGTCGGAGAAGGGGCAGGGGGCCGTTCCCCGCCCCTCCTTTTTTCCGGTAATGGACATTTTCCCCATTGCGTGTTATAATGGGCCAACCGTATTTTATAATAGAATGGGGGATGAAGCCGTTCTATGGAGATAAAGAAGCTGGCCGCCGCCTTCGGGCAGCGGGAACCCGCTGTGCTGGACCTTGCGCCGGGCCTGAACATCATAAAAACGCCCAGCGAGGCCAGTACAGCCGCCTGGACCGCCTTCCTGGAGTACATGCTCTACGGGCCTGACCCCGGCGGACCGCCCCGCAGTGCCGCCGCCCACGGCCACTTGGAGACCGCCACGGTCTGGGGACCCATCACGGTGGCCCGCTGGACCGCAGCGCCGGAGGCGCCCATGGGCGCGTTCTCCGCCGTGTACACCGGAGGGATACAGCCTGTGGCCCACCTTACCGCCGCCAACTGCGGCGAGGCCCTTTTGGGCGTGCCCCGAGCGGTCTTCGACCGCCGGGCGTTGGTCCGGGCCCCGGCCCCGGCGGACGGAACTGCCGCCTTGGAGGAGCTGCGCTCTCTCACCGGCGTCCTGGCGGAGGACCAGACGGAATACGCCCTGCTCCAGGACCGGGCAGCCCAGCTCCAGGAGCAGCTAGACCGCCACGACAAGGCGGACCGCCGGGAAGCCGCCCTGGCCGCAGAGAACGCCCATCTGGACTTTGTCTCCGCCCGGGACAAGGTAAAGACCATGGAGGCATCTCAGAAAACGCCGCCCTCTAAGGCCCAGCTCACCGCCCTGCGCTCCGCCCTGGACCACCTGGAGGCCCAGAGCGGGCCCATCCAGCAGGCCCGGCAGCGCATGGAGCAGGCCGCGAGAGCCGAGCAGTTTGCCCTGTCCGCCTTGGACGCCCAAGAGCCTGCCAAACCCAAGGAGACGGAGCCGCCGCCCAAGCCCTCCTGGCAGGGGGCCTGTTGGTCGCTGTTGGCGGGGGTGGTCATGGGAATCATCGCCTTCGTTGTGTACCGGAATTGGCTGCTGGCGGCGGGCATTGGCGTGGGACTCTTCGCCGTGCTGGCAGCGCTCACCGTCATCGGGCCGCTGACCCGGGAGAAGAAAGAGTGGGCCGTCCGCCACGGAGAACTGTCCCGGCAGCGGACCAAGGAGGAGAGCGCCTACGCCGCCCTGGCTCAAAACGCCGGAGCCGCCCGCGCCGCCCACCAGGAGGCCGAGGCCGCCTATCACACCCTGAAGAGCAACTACAAGGACGGTCTGGAGCAGGCGCTAGCCCTGGTGCACTCCTTCCGGCCCTTTGCCAAGGACCTGGCGGACGCCCGCCAGGCGGTAGCCGACGGGATGCTCCTGCGCCGGGAGCTGGATGACGCCCTCCTGGAGGAGGCGGAAGCCCGTCAGCGGTGGGAAGCCCTCCAGCAGGAAGCCGTCTATCCCCTGCCGCCACCGGTAAAACGCCCTGCGGAGGGCCGGGAATGGCTTCGCCGGGAGTTGGCGGACGCCACCGCGCAGCTGGATATCCTCCAGGCCCGGTTCACCGAGACCCTGGAAAAACAGGCCGAGGAGCTCTACGCCCGGCTGAGCCAGACCCACTACCGGCCCGGAGAGACCCTGGCCGGAGATGCCGGACGGCAGATGTATCTGGCGGCGCAGCTGGCTATGTGCGGCCTGGCCCTGCCCGGAACCGTTCCCCTGCTTCTGGAAGGGGCTCTGGACTGTCTGGACGGCGACGGCCTGACCGCAGCCCTGGACTGTCTAACCGGTCTCTCTCAGACCCGGCAGGTCCTCCTGGTGACCTGCATGGACCGGGAGGCCTCCTGCCTGCGGCGGACCCACCCGGACCGGTTTTATCTTATCAAAATTTGAGGTGCTGCCTATGTCCTTTTCTGAAATGGCTGCCGCCGTGGGGCGCGGGCCCTGGGCGATGGCCGCTTTCCTCTTTCTCCTCCTGCTGCTCTACAGCTTTCTGGGCTGGTGCGGCGAGATGGTCTACTGTTCCCTGGGCCAGATGCGGCTGTGCGAGAAGCGGGGATTCCTCAACGGACCCATCTGTCCCATCTACGGTCACGGCGCGCTGCTGGTGCTGGCCGCCCTGGACGGCGGCTGTGAAAATCCTCTGCTGACCTTCCTACTGGGGGCGCTGCTTACCAGCGCGGTGGAGTACGTCACCAGCTTCGCCATGGAGAAGCTCTTCCACATGCGCTGGTGGGACTACTCCGGCAGACGCTTCAACCTGAACGGGCGGGTCTGCCTGCGCAACTCCGCCCTCTTCGGCGTGGGCTGCGTGGTGCTCTGCCACGGCGTGGGCCCCGCGCTGAACGCCTTTACCGGCTACCTGGTGGAGGCCCGCAACGGGGTGCTGATGGCCCAGGCGCTCTTCCTCCTCTATGCGGCGGATGTTGTGCTGTCCGTGCGCTCTGCCATCCAGATCGGCAGCAGGCTGGAGAAACTGCACCAGATCCACGAGGAGCTCTCCCAGCGGCTGGAGCAGCTGAGGGCGGAGCAGCAGCGGGCAATGGAGGCCCAACGGGTCCGGCTGGAAGAGGCGGTAAACGCCGCCCGCCGGGGCGCGGAGGAGCGGCGGGAGGAGGCGGTCCACGCCATCCAGTCCCGGCTGGAGCCCCTGGGCAGCGAGTTCGCCCAGCGGCTGGAGGCCGTCAAGGCGGAGGCCCGCCAGCGTATGCACGCCCTCTGCGAAAAGCCGGACGCCTTCGAGCGGCGGCTGCTGCGGTCCTTCCCGTCCATGCGCTCCCTGCGGCACGGGGAGGCCCTGGAAAAATTGCGTGAATACATGGAAAACCGGGGAAACTAGCCAACAGAGCGGAACGCCCCGGCAAAAAGTGTATGTATAATATTGGATATAAGGAGATTACAGCTATGGCAGAATGTACCCACGATTGCAGCTCCTGCGGCGAGAGCTGCGGAGAGCGCACCCAGCCCCAGTCCTTCCTTAAGGACCACAACAGCGCGGCCCGGGTGGGCAAGGTCTTTGGCGTTGTGTCCGGCAAGGGCGGCGTCGGCAAGTCTATGGTGTCCAGCCAGTTGGCCGTGCTGATGAAGCGCAGGGGCTACAAGACTGGCATCCTGGACGCGGACGTCACCGGCCCTTCTATCCCCAAGTGCTTTGGCGTGCGCCAGCGGGCCATGGGCGACGAGCGGGGGATGCTCCCGGTGGAGACCACTGGCGGCATCCAGATGATCAGCGTCAACCTGCTTCTGGAAAACGAGACTGACCCGGTGCTGTGGCGGGGCCCGGTCATCGGCGGTGTGGTGACCCAGTTCTGGACGGACGTGATCTGGGATGTGGACTATCTCTTCGTGGATATGCCCCCGGGCACCGGCGATGTGGCGCTGAGCGTATTTCAGTCCCTGCCTCTGGACGGTATCCTGATCGTGGCCTCCCCCCAGGAGCTGGTGAGCATGGTGGTGGAAAAGGCGGTCAAAATGGCGGAGATGATGGATGTGCCCATTGTAGGCGTGGTGGAGAACATGAGCTATCTTCGGTGTCCGGACTGCGGCAAGGAGATTCCCCTCTTTGGCGTGGGCAAGACGGAGGCCGCCGCCCAGGCCCACGGCCTGCCGCTGCTGGCCCGTATGCCCCTGGACCCGAGTCTGGCCCAGCTGGTGGACCAGGGCCGCATAGAGGACTTCCAGGGCGACTGGCTGGCTGGCGCTGCGGACGCCGTGGAGAAATTTGAACGCAAGTCGTAAAAATGGGGGCAAAAAATACCGGCCGTCTTCAAAACGGCCGGTATTTTTCATAAAAGAAGAGGCCCCGCAGCCTCCAAGGCGAGACAACGCTGTCATCGCTCCTCCAGGAGGGCTGCGTCCACATTTTCCGCCACCCGGTCGAGAAGACAGCGCAGCCGCTCCACCTCCCCGCCAGAAAAACCCCTGAAGAGCAGGCCGCTGTACTGGCGCTGAAGGGCGCGGCCCTGCTCCACAATTGGTCCGGCGGCACTGGTGAGCCGGAGATGTATGGTCTTCCGGTTCCCCGCCAGGCGGAACCGCTCCAGAAGGCCCCGGGCCGTCAGAGCGTCGATCCCGGCGGAGACATGGGATTTTGCCAGACGGCGCTTTTCCACCATGTCCCGGGCGGTGTCGTATTCCGGGTTGTTGGCCAGAAAGAGGAGAATATCCACCTCCAACTGGGTGAGGCCGTACTGCTCCAGCAGGGGCAGGAACAGGAGCCCATAGAGTTTACGAAGGCTCTGAGAACGGAGGAAAAACGCAGGCAGCATAGGGGCCTCCTGATGTTCGATTTAGAACAATATTTTATCACGCCGCCGCTCCTCTGTCAAGCCGGTGGGAGAAGCAACGAACATGACGCAAAATATCCTTCAGGAGGGATTGCTTTTTAACCCTATTACATAATCCATACCGTTATTCCGCATCGTACTCCACAGACAATTTCGAGAACCCATCGCGGCAGATTGCCTCATATTATAAAATCAGCATCAAGCCCAGGGCGATGAGCAGCTCCTCGTCCTCCCCATCCTTGAACAGCAGGAAAAGGATCAGCAGAAGCAGCAGGTCGCCGGTGTCGATCTCCTCCAGTTTCAGCTTGCTGAGGATGCCGCCGAGGAACCCCCGCTTGGGAGGCGGCGGACTGCCGGGGGGCGGCGCATGGTCACCAGGGGGCGGTTGGGGGCCAGACACTGGTTGGGAGCTAGGCGCTGGCTGGGGGCCGGACACCGGCGGAGCGTAGTCCGGACCGGTGCTGGGTTGGGGACCAGACACTGGTTGGGAGCCAGACAGCGACTGGGGGCCGGACACCGGCTGGGGGGCGGGCACCGCCGTCTCCTGGGTGGGAATCCGCTGGTAGCGTCCGTCATCGTTTCGTATGTAGCGGTTATACATCGTTCTCCCCCATGGCGGACAGCAGCTTTTTCCCTACGTGGATGAGCCTGGCCGCCTTTACCGCCCGCTCCACCTTGTCCCGCTTCTCCGGCTTCAAAAAGGGCCGCAGCGCGTAGAGAAGCTGTAAGCGGTCGTCCCCATCCCCCCCACCGCCGGTCAGTTCCCCCACTAGAGGCAGCAGGCGGGAGATGAGCTTCGGGTCAATCTGCCCCAGCAGCCCTCCCAGTCCCGCCAGCCCCCCTAAATCCGCCGCCGGACTGCTGCCGGGTACTGGGGCGGGAGCCGGAGACGGCGGGCCGCCGTCCCCTCCGCCCCCCAGGTTTAGGGACTGGGCCAGATTGGCAATCTGCGCCATGGCGTCCGGATTGGAGAGAATGCCGTTTAATTTGTCCTCAAAGTCGCTCACACGTCATCCCCTCCTTTCCGCGCTTAGTTCTGTCCGCCTCCGGTGAGCCTTTGCAGCAGCTCCGCGCCGCCGGGGCTCTTTACAATGGACTGAATGAGCTGGTTCAGCTGGGCGGTGTCGCCCTTGGCCGCGTTCTGGGCAATCCGCTTCAGAGACGCCTGATCGTGGCCCGCCGTCAGCATACTGGCCAGCGCCTGGGCGTCCGGCGACTTGGCCACCCGCTCCAGGGCCTTTTTGTCGCTCAGGAGCTGCTGAATATTAGGTTGGTTGTTCTGATTCATACCGTGCCCTCCTTTGTCCTTCCAGTATATGTGCCGGAGGGCAAAAAAGTGCCCCCATCCTTTCAGAATGGGGGCGGAGACGGTCAGGGGTTTTTACCGGTCCAGTGGGCGCAGTGGGGCCGGAGGGTGCAGCGTTCACAGTCCGGCCGCCGGGCCACGCAGACCGCCCGGCCGTGGAGCACCATCCGGTGGCAGAAGTCGTTGCTCTCCTCCGGGGGGATGCACTGGCGGAGCTGATTTTCCACCTTCAGCGGGTCCTTGCTGCCGTCGGTGATGCCCAGAAGGCCGGTGATGCGGATACAGTGGGTGTCGCAGACGTAGCCCTCCCGGCCATAGACGTCTCCGAGAATCAGGTTGGCGGTCTTGCGGCCCACCCCGGGCAGGCGGAGCAAATCCTCCATGGTGTCCGGCACCTGGCCGCCAAACTCCTCCACCAGCATTTTGCTGGCCGCCACGATGTCCCGTGCCTTGGCCCGCCAGAAGCCCGTGGAGTGGATGATCTCCCCAACCTCCTCCTCGCTGGCCTGGGCCAGGGACTCCAGGGTGGGGAACCGGGCGTAGAGCACTGGCGTCACCTGGTTCACCCGGGCGTCCGTACACTGGGCCGCCAGCCGGACGGAGAACAGAAGTTCATAGGCTTTCGTCTTGTCAAAGGGCAGGGAGCACGCCGCCTCGGGGTACAGCCGCTTTAATTCTTCAATAATGGCCACGATGGCCTGTTGGTCTTTCATTTCCATCACCTCAGCGACATTTTACCACAGAATCCGCCTTTTTTCGAGAAAAATTTTTCTTCCTGGGCAAATGGGCCTACAGGTCCGCCAGATATTCCGCCTCCTCCTTCTTTTTCTGGTAGTATTGGGCTTGGGCGTTCCAGAGGGAGCTGTATTTTCCCTCCCGCGCCAGCAGGCTGTCGTGGGTGCCCTGCTGGACTACCTGTCCCTTTTCAAATACCGCGATCTCGTCGCAGAACCGGCAGGAGGACAGCCGGTGGCTGATATAGATAGCCGTCTTGTCCGTCACGATCTCGTCGAACTTGGTGTACACCTCCGCTTCCGCCTCCGGGTCCAGGGCGGCGGTGGGCTCATCCAGGACGATGAAGGGCGTATCCCGGTACAGCACCCGGGCCAGGGCGATCTTTTGGGCTTCGCCGCCAGAGATCTCCACCCCATCGTCCTCAAACGCACGGTAGAGGCAGGTGTCCAAGCCCTTGGGCAGCTCCTGTAGCCGGGGGCCGAAGCCCACCTTCTCCAGGCACTCCCGGGCCCGCTCCCGGTCGTAGTTCTGGGCGGCGGCTACGTTCTGTCCCAGAGGCTGGGCCAGCAGCTTGAAATCCTGGAACACGGCGGAAAAGAGGGCCATATAGTCGTCGTAGCGGTACTTACGGATATCGATGCCGTTGAGGAGGATGGTCCCCTCGGTGGGGTCGTAGAGGCGGCAGAGGAGCTTGATGAACGTGGTCTTGCCAGAGCCGTTCTCCCCCACCACCGCTAGGCGCTCCCCCACCTGGAACTTCATGTTCACATGCCGCAGGGCCCACACGTCCGTACCAGGGTACTGGAAGGAGACGTCGCGGAATTCAATCTCATAGTTCCGGTCGCTGCGCTTCTCAGTGGTGAGGCTCCCCTGGTACATGTTGTTGGGGATGTCCAGGAACTGGTAGGTAGTGCGCAGGAACTCCGCGTTCTCCCGCAGATTGCCCAGCTCCACGAAAATCCCCGCCAGGCCATCCGCCAGCCCCGCCAGCGCCCCCACGTATTGGGTCACCGAGCCGATGCCAAACGCGCCGCCTAGGGCTTTGAGGCCCACAAATAGGTAGACCACCCCGGTAAAGACCCGGCTCACCGCCTCCGAGGCGGCGATGTACAGCCCCATGGGCCCCCGGGCCGCCCGGGATATTGGGGAGCCCGGATTAAACGAATCTATGCGCATAGCGTTCTGACGGAGGAACTCGTCTTGCTCATAGATGCGGATGTCGGTGCTGCGGGACCGGTCAGTCTTGGCGGCAAAATAGAAGAAGCCGAACTTCCGGTTGCCCAGGGACCCATCGTAGGTGGTCCAATAGCGGTTGCCCTTGTTGTAGAGGGCGGGGGACAGGAGCACCGTCAGCACCAGCAGGACCAGCACGCCCAGCGTACACGCCGGCCGGTTCAGCCACGCCAGGGAGCTTTCCGCCGGCACCGGCAGCAGGAACAGCCCCACCGCTAACGCCACCGCGCCCAGAAGCCTGCTGGCGCCGGCGGCCAGATTGAGGAAGCTGAAATATATTCTACACAGCCCCCAAGCGTCCCAGTAATTTAACTGCTTAATTTGGTTCAGCAGGTCGCCGGTGGAGGGGTTATCTATGTCGCAGAAGTCCATTGACAGCAGCTTTTCACTTAAAATCTTGGTAAACGCGCCGTCCGCCTTCACGTCGGTTGTGACGGCTGCCCAGCGGTTGGCCGCCTTTGCCAGCAGCCCCGTCGCCGCCGTGGCCGCCAGCAGCGCCAGCAGCAGCGTCCAGATCTTTTGCGGGTCCCGCCCCCCGGCGATCTCATTGACCAGCCGGGCAGTGAAATACAGGGGCACGTAGGGGGAAAGGCTGCTGATCGCGTTGCTCGCCATCCCGGCGGTAAAGATCTCCGGCGCGGTCTGCCGCCAGATCTTGACGCCCCGCCAGGTGTAGGCCATGGCCTCCCGCCAGGAAAGCCGGTCCTGTTTTTTCTGCTCAGTCATGCTCCATCTCTCCTTCCTGATAGTACTTGCTCTGCACCGCGAACATCTGGGCGTAGCGCCCGTTCAGGGCCAGCAGGCTCTCGTGGGTCCCCTCCTCGGCGATACCGCCGCCCTCCAGCAGCAGCACCCGGTCGCAGAAGCGGGTGGAGGCCAGCCGGTGGGAGATATAGACGCTGGTACAGCGCTGGGTCAGGTCGCTATATTTCTGGTACAGATTGCTCTCCGCGATGGGGTCCAGGGCGGCGGTGGGCTCGTCCAGCACCACCATAGGGGCGTTTTTGTACAGGGCCCGGGCCAGCATCAGCTTTTGTGTCTCCCCGCCGGAGAGGTTCTGGCCGTCCAGATACACCGTGCGGCCCAGATAGGCGTCCTCCGCCTTGGGGAGGGAGCGGATCTTGTCCGCCAGCTCCGCCCGCTCCAGGCAGTCCCACATCCGGTCCCGGTCATAGGCCCCGCCGGCCTGGGCCACATTCTCCCCTATGGTGCCCGCCAGGACGGAGAACTGCTGGAACACAGCGGAGAAGTGCCGGTAGTAGTCCCGGCGGTTAAACTGCCGGATGTCCTCCCCGTCCAGGAGCACCTGGCCCTCCGTGGGGTCGTAGAACCCGCAGAGGAGCTTGATAAGGGTGGTCTTGCCCGCGCCGTTGCGGCCCACCACCGCCAGCTTTTCCCCTGGGCGGATGGTCAGGTTCACGCGGGAGAGGGTGTCCTTGTCCGCGCCGGGGTAGCGGAAGCTCACGTCCCGCAGCTCTAGGGTGTAGAGGTGGTCCGGCTTCACCGGTAGGGGCTTGCCGTCCTCAAATTTGAAGGACTCCGGAACCTCCAGGAACTCCCGGAGGGTGGAGAGCTCCAGGCTCTGCCGGTGGAGCGTACCGAAGGCGCTGAGAAGCCCCGTCACCCACTGGGTAAAGCCGGTAACCGCCTGGAAGTACAGCACAAATTCCGCCGGGGACAGCTCCCCCCGCAGGGACAGGATAACGAGCCAGCCGTAGGCCGCGCCGTTGCGCGCCAGCGCCAGCAGCCCGTCCAGAACGTCCGCCCACATCTCCACCTTCTCCCGCTTGACGCAGAAATCCATGTAAAGCTGCTGGTACTTCTCAAAGAGCTCCCGCAGCCAGGGCCCCAGGCCGAAGATGCGCACATCCTTACCCAGGGCGGCGTTGGCGGCGCAGTTCTGGGCATACTCCCTCCTGTGGAGGAGGTCCGCCTCCTCCTCCCGGTGGCGGTACCGCCAGGAGCGGATCCGCTCCCCCGCGAAGTAGCTCACCGCCGCCAGCGTCCCGCTCAAAACTACGATTACCGGCCCCACCGCCGCCAGCAGCAGCAGGTAGATGGTGAAGCTGATGAGATTGGTCAGAAGGTCCGTCAGTGTATCCCAGATTGCCTCGCCCGGCTTGGAATTGCCTTCAACGCACTGGTAGGCTTTGTCGCACATCTTGAGGTACTCCGGGTCCTCCGTATGGGGAAAGGAAGTGCGGCAGAGGGCTATGTGCACGTCCAGGGATATGCTGCTGCGGACCCGGACCCGGCCAAACAGGGTGTTTGCCTCCAGGTAGGCTGTCAAAGCGTGGACGAACACCAGGGCAAGGGTAAAGCCCAGAATCATCCGGACCAAGGCTTCGGGGCTTACCCCCCGCTCCACCGCCGCCAGCACCGCCGGGACCACAAACAGGTTCAAAAGGTTGGCCGCCACGCCGCATAGAATGATTCCCAGGGCGATGGCCAGGACGCTCTTGCAGTCCCGCCAGGCCCGCCGGACCATGTAGAAAGAATTTTGCAGCGTGTTGTATTTGGGTTTGTTCATTTGAATCACCTCACCGTAAGAATAGCATATCGCCCCCCGTCTGTGTAAAACGGGGGACGAATTGCCGGTTCTGGGGGCTGAACTGCGCTTCAGGGCCTAGTCCTCCCCCTGGGGAATGAGGATTTCTGTGGTAAAGGCCCCGTCCTCGCTGTTGCGGCTGAGGTAGCCGCCCATGCGCTCCACGATGGCGTCAATCCGCACCAGGCCGAACCCGTGGCCCTCTCCCTTTGTGGACTGGAACCGCCCAAGCTGCTTTTTGGCGGCGGTAAAGTTGGTGAAGGAGATGTACAGCTGGGTCCCCTTCATGTCGATATACAGCCGGATGAGCCGTTCCTTCTCCGGCAGAAGGAGGCTGGCCTCGATGGCGTTGTCGAAGAGGTTCCCCAGAATGACGCACAGGTCCAGAGGGGAGATTCGCAGCGCCACCGGCACCTGGGCGTCCGCCCGCACGGGAATCCCCTTGGCCCGGGCCAGGGAGATTTTGCTGTTGAGGATGGCGTCGGCCATGGCGTTGCCAGTCTTCACCACGGTATCTACAGCGGACAGGTCTTGCTCCAGTGCGTCCAGATACGACTGCACTGCCGCCATGTCCCCCTGGGCGGCGTGGGCCTTGAGGACCTGGATGTGGCTGCGGTAGTCGTGCCGCCAACCTCGCATTTGGCGGTACATATTTTCCACCTCCGCGTAGTGGATCTCGATGAGGTCCCGCTGGTAGGCGGAAATGCGCTTGTCTATGAGCTTTGCGAAAAGGGGCATGGCTGCGCCTCCTCTACATCTCTGAAATGATAGCCCGGTTGAGCTTCTCGTACTGTCCCCGGGGCAGGGGGATGATCTCGCCGCTGGTCAGCTCCACGCTCTGCCGGGAGGCTCTGCGCACATAACTGAGGTTGAGGATGCAGGAGCGTCCAATGCGAAAGAACCTGCCGTCCAGCTTCGCCTCCAGCTCGCTGAGGGACCGCTTGACGGTGTAGTCCCGCCCGGCGTGGACCGTGACATAGTTGTGGAATACCTCCAAATAGCGGATCTGTTCCAGAGGGACGCGGGCAGTCTCCCCAGCGAGTTCCAGGGTCAGCTGGGGCCCGCTCCGCCTCATCCGCCCGGCGGCCCGGTCCAGCACGGCGAAAAACTTCTCCTGGTTCAGGGGCTTGGTCAGGTAGTGGAGGGCGGACACCTCGTAGCCCTCGGAGATGTAGTCCGCATAGCCGCTGATGAACACAATCTGCACTCGCTCGTCCACCTCCCGGACCCGCCGGGCCATGGTCACCCCGTCCATGCCGCCCATCTCCACGTCCAACAGCAGCAGGTCAAAGTCCCGCTCCGCCTCAAAGGCGAAAAGGAACGCCTCCGCCGAGGGGAAGAGGCGGGTCTTCACCCCCTGGCCTGTCCGGTCCGCCCATTGGGCGGTGAGGCCCTGGATGTGCTGGACATGGGAGGGGTTATCGTCGCAAATTGCGATTTTGTAAGACATTTAAACACCATCCTTCCAGGTCTGCCGGAGACCAGTCTAGCACAAACGCACCGGAATTTCTACCGGGAATTTGTATCCCTTTCCAGACTTCCGGCGCATTTGCTCTGCGTATTGCCGCCGCCCTGCCTCCACATCTGCCCACGGCTCCCTTCCCGGACAAAAGAAGCGGCGGCCATGATTTCTCAAAAGCCGCCGTTTCCAAGTGCGATTATAGAGTGATGCGAGGCATGTTTTTCCACCATGGGGCGGCTACTTCCTGCCGTCCAACATTGCAAGATATTCTTCCAGACAGACGCCCTGCTCATACATTTCCGTGGCCGCCTCAACGCCCACATAGCGGTAGTGCCAAACCTCCTCCGCTGTGCCGGTGATCTCCGTCTTGCTGCCGGGATATCGGAAAATAAAGCCGTATTTAGTGTCTGCTGAAAAACGGATAAAAGGGAGTCAAAATCAAGGAATGCAAATGGAAACAGGGAAGAAAAGGGGAAAAAGCGTGCAAGAAGCAAGAAAAT
>CATIYU010000070.1 GCA_949739085.1 uncultured Eubacteriales bacterium
GCGGTAGCCATCAGCGAGAGGCTCATGACCAAGGCCAGCACCAGTGCGAGAATCTTCTTGAGATTTCTCATGGTGGATTTTTCCTCCTTCTAATTTTTCCGGGTGGAATGCGGCATTTTGTCGAAAATTGTTACCTACTTTCGCAGCAAAACGGCAAGTGCCAATCCCCTTACCCGATTTTTGCAAACTTCGGAGATTTTTGTCCCTTTTGCTCGCACCGGCGCACATACCGTGGCTAGCCGGTCCCGTATCCGCGTCGGGGAGGGCGCGGGGACTTCCATCTCTTCGGTTTACAGGCGTTAGTTTAGCAGAGGTTTTTTCGTTTGTCAACGGGGTCGGGGGGTTTGTAACACGATTGTAAAATAAGGGGCGGTTTTTACCAGAGGGGGGAGGGGGCGGAAGTTCTCTTATCTCTGCCGCGAATCTCCCCATAGTTGCACGGGGATATGCAACCCCAGACCGCAAAACGAAAAATCTCTTCTGGGCGGCGTTTTTATATATAATGTAGGACCGCGCCGCCCGCCTCTATTATACCGGGAGGGCCGGGGGGGTGTCAACAGGCGGGGCCGCCGGAAATTTTCTCTTTATTTTTTCTGCGGTTGCACGCCCAGGTGCAACTTTGGCCCGATTCCCGCCATGGGTGAAGGGACGGTGAGGTCAAGTGGAGCTGGATCGGGAGCAGATCCTGGAGGCGCTGCGGAAAATCGCGCTCAGCAAGCCAAACGACGCCGTGATGCTGGCCCTTGCCCCGGAGGAGCAATATGTTCCGGGGCTGGACCTGTGGGGCGTCAGCGAGTTCAAGCAGAGCAGCACCGGAGCGGTGGAGATCAAATTCGCGGACCGTGTGAAGGCAATCTCCCTGCTGCTGGAGTCCGCCGGGAGCGGCGAGGACGGCATGGGCGCGCTGCTGGCGGCCATGGAGGAGGGCGGAGAGTGAAGATCAAGCGCTTCTCTCCCAAACAGAGGCGGGTCATGTGCTGGTGGGGCCCCAAATCCGCGGACCGGCACTTTGACGCCATTATCTGCGATGGGGCCGTGCGCAGCGGGAAAACCCTGTGCATGGGGCTGAGCTTCGTCTGCTGGGCTATGGCCTCCTTTCAGGGCCAGCAGTTCGCCTTCTGCGGCAAGAGCGTGGTCTCCCTGCGGCGGAACCTGGTGCAGGAGCTGGCGCCTACCCTGGGGGAGCTGGGCTTCCAGTGCAGGGAGCGGCGGAGCGAGAACCTGTTGGTCATCCGCAGGGGCAATCGTGAAAACCGCTTCTACCTCATGGGCGGCAAGGACGAGGGCAGCGCCGCCTTTATCCAGGGCGTGACCCTGGCGGGCGTGCTGCTGGACGAGGTGGCCTTGATGCCCCGCTCCTTTGTGGAGCAGGCCATCGCCAGGTGCAGCGTGGCTGGGTCCAGGCTGTGGTTCAACTGCAACCCGGAGGGGCCCCAGCACTGGTTCTATCAGGAGTGGATCTGCAAGTGCGGGGCCAGAAACGCGCTGTACCTCCATTTTACCATGGAGGACAATCCCTCGCTCTCGCCGCGTATCCGGCAGCGCTACAGGTCCAGCTACAGCGGGGCCTTTTACAGACGGTTCATTTTAGGGGAATGGACCGCCGCCAAGGGGCTGATCTACGACTTCTTCGACC
>CATIYU010000071.1 GCA_949739085.1 uncultured Eubacteriales bacterium
ATCCCAGGCTCTTTTTTCAGCGGCCATAGACCGCTGTGCGATACACAAGCGCGAACACGTTCTTTGCAATCAGAACCTCAAAGTTCGCCACTTTTGATTTTGGTGGACCCGAAGGGGATCGAACCCTCGAACCTCACGGATGCGAACCGTGCGCTCTCCCAGCTGAGCTACGGGCCCGGATGAAGATTACTCTACTCAGAAATGCGAATATTATTATACCCCAAATTCTGAAATTTGTAAAGACCTTTTTCTGAACAATCCTAAATATTTTTTCGGCGGCGCTGCCGGGGAGATAGAGTCATTCCCGCAGCAGCGCACGCCGCTCCCGCCAGTCTGGGAGGATCTGGGCGACACAGTCATAAAACGCGGCGCTGTGGTTTTTGTGCCGGATGTGGGCCAGTTCATGGACCACCACATAGTCGATCGCCGCATCTGGGTAGGCCATCAGCCGCCAGGAAAAGCAGATCCGGTTTTTTCCGCTGCAACTGCCAAAGCGCGTCCGGGCCCCGGTGATGCTGATGCCCGCTGGCCGCAGCCCCATGACGGCGCTGTAGTGGGCCACCCGGCCCGGCAGCTCCTCGTGGGCCCGGCGGATGTACGCCGCCTGCTGTTCCGCTGTGGGTTCCGGGTGGGCGGCCCGGCGGGCCTGCTGCTTGGCCATATGGACGGCAATCCACTCCGCATGGGCGGCGGCAAAGGCGTCGATCTGTTTCTGAGAGACACGCAGGGGTGCGCGGACCACCACCCGGCAGTCCGCAGTGATCTCCAGGGCCAGGGTCCGGCGGTTGGAGCGGATGAGCTCGTAGGAAACCGCTGCTTGTTTGCCGTCCATATGTCCCTCCTGCTTCACTCCAAAATCACGGCCTCCCAGGGCCCCAGGGTCCCGTCAAACTCATTTCGGGGATAGTTGGACCGCACAAGGGCCCCCTGGCAGGCGGTCTGGGCGCTCTGGCTGCTGAAATTCAGGGCCACGGTCAGGCTCTCCCCCATCAGCTCCCGGCGGTAGGCGAAAACCTGCCGCCCCGCCTCCAGGGGGACGAAGGTCCCCTGCCGCAGAGCGGGCCGCTCCCGCCGCAGGGCGGCGAGGTCCTTATACCAGCTCCAGATGGAGTCCGGGTCCCCCTCCTGAGCCGCCAGGTTGATTTCGCCGCAGTTGTGGTTGACGCCCAGCCAGGGCCTGCCCCCAGTAAAACCCGCTTGGGGTCCGCCGTCCCACTGGAAGGGAGTGCGGGCGTTGTCCCGGCTGGTGCGGGAGATAATTTTCCACCGCAGCTTCTGGGGGATGTGGAAGCGCCGCAGAACTTTGTCCACGTTCTTGCTCTCCACATCGTTGAGCTGGCGGAGGCGGGTGAAGTCGAAATTCACCATGCCGATCTCCTGTCCCTGGTAGAGGAAGGGCGTGCCCCGCAGAGTCAGCACCAGAGCGGCCAGCAGTTTGCCGCTCTCCTTCCAGCAGGCGGCGCTGCCGAACCGGGGGATGGACCGGGGCTGGTCGTGGTTCTCCAGGTAGACCGCGTTCCAGTCCAGCTCCGTCTGCCACTTCACCAGGCAGTCAAAGAATACTTTGGGCCGGAATTTCCGTTTGAACCATTTGATGAAGTACTGGTCGCACTCCATATGCTGGAAGGAGAAGACCATATCCAGCCCCCGCCGGTCCCGCCCGCACAGGTCCCGGGCCATCTCCGGGGTGACGAACACCGCCTCTCCCACAGTAAAGGCGTTGTACTCGTCCAGCACCTCCCGCAGCTGCCGGAGAATGCGGTGGGTTTCCTCCAGGGAGAGGTAGTGCTCCAGTCCCGTGAGGGCCAGCCGCTTTTTGGAGCTGGCGAGGCTGTCCTTCCAGAGGAGGTTGATAACGTCGCAGCGGAACCCGGCCACCCCCTTTTCCAACCAGAACCGGAGGATGTCCTTCACCTCCTCCAGCACAGCGGGATTGTGGTAGTTGAGGTCCGCCTGACTTCTGGCGAACAGGTGCAGATAGTACTCGCACCGCTCCGGGTCAAATTCCCAGCAGTCCTCCCCGAAAAAGCCGGTCCAGTTGTTGGGCAGCTCCCCGTTGGGGCCGCCCCGGGCCCAGTAGTAGTAGTCCGCGTAGGGGCTGGTTCTGTCCCGGCTGGCGCGGAACCAGTAGTGGTCCGTAGAGGTGTGGTTGATGACCAGGTCCATGATGACGCGGATGCCCCGCTTTTTTGCCTCCGCGATAAGCCGCTCCATGTCCTCCATAGAGCCGTACTCGGGGTTTATCTCCCGGTAGTCGCTGATATCATAGCCGTTGTCGGCGTTGGGGGACTTATACACCGGGCTCAGCCAGAGGGCCCCCACTCCCAGCTCCTGTAAGTGGTCCAGGCGGCTGATGATGCCGGGGAGATCCCCGATGCCGTCGCCGTTGGAGTCCTGAAAGCTGCGGGGGTAGATCTGATAGATTATCGCGTCCTTCCACCACTCCATCAGTCCGCGCCCTCCAGGGATATGAGGTATGCGCCGCCCGCCCCAGCCTGGACGGCGGCAGTCCCCAGCAGCATACCGGGCTTCAATTGAAATTTCATAGCGCCTCCTTGTCTCGCACGGGGCCCTGTTGGCCCGCTTGTCCCATTGTACGCCGTCGGGACAGTTTTTTCAACTGTTGATTTCGTTCTTTTGATGGCGCCCTCTTAAAGAAGATTTAAGGTTGCCGCCGGTATCAACTTAAAAAATATTTGGTAGTATTTTACCATACTCTTCCTTCAGCCAAAACGGCGCTGTGTGCGGAAAGGAGCTGCGCTATGGATACGATTCTGTTTGCCCTGTCTCTCTGTCTGAAGGTCTTTACCCTCTACTTCGCGCTGGTGGCGGTGTTCGCCCTGAAGAGGCGGGCGCGCCGCCCCCGCATCGCGCCGGGGATTCGCTTCGCCGTCATTGCCGCCGCCCGGAACGAGGAGGCGGTCATTGGGAACCTGGTCCGGAGCGTGCTGGAGCAGGACTACCCCAGCGAGCTGCGGGACGTGTACGTGGTCCCCAACAACTGCACCGACCGCACCGGGGACGCCGCCCTGGCGGCAGGGGCCCAGCTGCTGCTCTGCCAGGGCCGGGTCTCCGGCAAGGGGGACGCCCTCCGGCAGGCATTTGCCCAGCTTATGGACCGCAGCTACGACGCCTTTGTGGTCCTGGACGCGGACAACACCCTCTCCCCGGACTACTTGGCCCGGATGAACGACGCCTTTGCCGCCGGGGCCATGCTCTGCAAGTCCCGGACCAAGGCCGCCAATCCCACAGCCAGCGGCGTGGCGGGGTGCTATGGCCTCTACAACACCTGCTTTGACCTCATCTGGAACCGCCCCCGGGCGGCCTGCGGTCTCTCCGCCAAGCTCATCGGCACTGGCTTCGCCCTGCGCCGGGAGGTGCTGGAGGCTCTGGGCGGTTGGAATACCGCCACCATCGCTGAGGACGCGGAGTTCGCCTCCCAGTGCGCCCAGGCGGGGTTCCGGGTGGAGTGGGTGCCGGAAGCGGTGAACTACGACGAGGAGCCCACCAGCTTTCTCACCTCTCTGCGCCAGCGCAAGCGGTGGTGCAGCGGCATCATGCAGGTGGCGAGACGCCGTCTGGCCCCGCTTTGGCGGGACAAGTGCCCCAGCGCCATGCTCCGGTGGGATATGACCATGTTCCTGCTGGCCCCCTTTGCCCAGGCCCTCTCCGGCCTGCTGCTGCTGGCGGGGATTCTGGCGGGGCTGGGAGAGGCCCTCTTCACGGCAAAACCCCTGCTGGAGAGCCTGCTGCCCATCGCGGCGCCAGCGGTTTTGTACCTGGTTGGCAGTTCCATTCTGGCGGCGGCGCTGTGTCTGCTGGGGGGCTACGGCCTCCGGGGCATGGCGGGGGCGATTGTGGTGTTCCCCTTCTTTATGGCCTCCTGGCTTCCCCTTGAGGTGGTCTCTCTATTCAAGGACACCACCACCTGGCAGGCGGTGGCCCACCGGGGCGTCCGGAACAAGCCCGGGACAGCCGTGCGGGCGCCATAACAAAAAAGGGACGCGCTCCAGGATTGCCTGGAGCGCGTTTTTTTATGGTTCAGTCCCGCCGCTGGCCGTCGTTCTGGTAACACTCCCGGAACCGGGCGGAGAAGGCGGGGGGCTCGCCGCAGCAGTAGAGGTGGGACACATCGCCGAAGGCCAGCACCCGGAAGGAGGCGATTCCTTCCCGGCGCTCCTCGGTGGCCACGGTGGTCACCGAAGAAGGGGCGGCGCAGAGGCCGTGCCAGAGGGGCATAGGGGAGACGTTCAGCAGGTGGCTGAGCAGCACGCACTCCACGCCGAAGTGGCAGAAGAGGACGGCCGTGCCGTTGTTGGCCTCTGCGGCCTGATAGCAGCGGCCCTGCCGCCGGTAGCCGTGGCGCTCCAGGAGCTGGTCAAGGCCCTGGACCACCTGGTCGTACTCCTCCTTCACATGTCCCTCCGCCATTACCTCCTGGAGGAACCACTGGTCCGGGTGGAAGAACCGGGCGTCCGCCGTCCAGTCCTGGGGGAGCCAGTCCCAGGCCACCGTCTCCCGGCCTCCGGCGTCCGGGCGGCGGATGGGGGCGTGGAATTCCCGCAGCCAGGGGCACTCCTCCGCCAGACGGCCCATCTTTTTCAGGGTGAGAGAGGCGGTGTCCCTGGCCCGGCCCAGAGGGGAGGTGTAGAAAGCGTCCACGTCCAGCTGTGCCAGGCGTTCCGAGAGGAGCTCCGCCTCCCGCCAGCCCTTTTCCGTGAGGGAATCCACGGCGTAGTCCGGGTCTCCGTGGCGTACAATCAACAGTTTCATGCCGTATTTCCGCGCTCCTTATAGTGTGGGCTGCTGCCGCCGCATCAGGTTGTAGAGCATCACTGCGGCCTCGGCCCTGGTGGCGGCGCGGTCCCCTTGGAAGCTGCCGTTGACAACGCCCAAGCCCTGGGCCAGGGCGGCGTAGCCCAGCAGCTCCGGGGGGATCTCCTCCCGGTCGGCGAGGGAACAGGTGAAGATCCCCTGGAGGTTGGCGGCGGCGCTGTATCCGGCGCAGTCCAGCAGCATTTTTACCGCCTCGCCCCGGGTAAGGATTTTATCCTCCTGGCGCTGGCTGGGCCGCAGGATGCCCAGGCTGTAGGCCCGGCGGTAGAGACTGTCCACGTCCTCCCCGTCGAAGAGGTACCCGTCCGCGCTGGCAAGCAGAGCGGCCATATCCAGCTGGGTCAGCTGCTCCCGGGGGCGGCAGGCCCCGCCGGACCAGCCGATGCCGTAGGCCGCCAGGGCCTCGATCTGCGCCTTGGCCCAGTGGCCGTCCAGGTCGTTGTAAGAAATGCCCGGCTCGCTGCCCATATCCCGCCAAACCGGCTCGCCGGTTTTGGCGTCCACGCCCAGGCAGGACTGTCCCTCCGGCTCCTCCAGGGCGTAGGAAAGCTTCAGGGTGTAGAAATAGCTATAGCCCATCTCCAGCAGGCGGGCGGCGGTCTCCCCGTGACTCAGGTCCAGCTTTACGGGCACGGCGCGGTAGGCCAGGGGCAGGCTGTAGTGGCGGAACCAGGCTTCCAGGGCGGCGTCCCCGTCCAGGATGCCCTCGGGGCTGCCGAAGGTCACGCCCTCGGTCCAGGAGCGGTCCAGGCCGCTGATGGAGCCGTCAGAGGCGTCCACCGACACCCGCAGGCTGTTTTCCGGGAAGAAGAAACCGTTGGTCTTCTGGGCATAGGCAAAGCTGTGGGCGGCTTCCCGGCCGCCGTCCCAGGGGGCGCTGCTGTAGAGCTCCGCAGAGGCAAATTCCGCGCCCCATAGCTCCGCCAGGAAGGCTTCGCCAATCTCCCGGGCCTGCTGCTCGCTGACGGACGCCTTGCGCTCCTCCTCATAGGGGATAGAGGAGTACACTGAGAGGAGTCCGGCGGTGCGGGCGTCGCAGACCACGTTCCGCCGCCAGACCCCAGCAGCGTCCTTGCGGGTGTAGGAGAGCCGGGCGGAGACGCCGCCGGTCTCCTGGTTCAGGCTGTAGCTGGCGGAGGCCAGAGTATATTTCTCCAGGCCCAGGGCGGAAATTTCCCGCAGCTTTTTGTCTAGGGCTTCCTTGTTCAGCACGCCCTCCAGCTTGGAAACGCCTTCCAGCTCCGCCTGGGAGAGTCCGCCGGCGTCCAGGGCGGCAGATTCCGGCGCGGCGGCGTTGCCGTCTCCGGCGCTGAAGTTCCCGCCGCCGTGTTCACTCTTGCTGGCAGCCTGGTAGAGCTCGGTCAGGTTCACTAGCTTCCCGGTCTGGGCGTCCACATAGTACTGGTCCCCACTCTCCGGCAGATAGCGCAGGCAGGCTGTGGCGCTGTCCTGGTCCAGGACGTACTCCAGGCGCAGAGCCAGGGTGTCCCGCAACAGCTTCCCGGCCTCCTCCGCTCCGCTGGCGGGCTTGGCGGAGGGCACGCCCCCTGTCACGCTGCCTTCCAGGCTGTCCCGGTTAAACCGGGTCACCTTCCCGTCGCTGCCCCGCACGGTGAGGGAGAAGCTGAGGGGGGAGGGCAGGCCGTTGAGCAGCACCGTGCCGCTGAAGCGGAGGGTTTTGGTGTTCAGACGGCCGCTGCTGTTTTCCGAGAAGGCGGCGGTCTCCAGGGGCGCGTCCAGCACCCTCTTGAGGAAGTTCTCCGCGATGTCCCGGGCCTCCTCCTGGCCGGCGGCGGGGAAGGCGGGCGGGAACTCCCGGTCCAGGCGGCTCGCGCCGGTTTCGTTGAAGCTGTAGCTGAGCACCTTGCCGTCCTCGGAGGCGGTGACGGAGATGCTGTCCTCCTCACGGCTCCAGTTCAGCTCCCACACCGGGGCCAGCTCGTTTTCCCATAGCTCTCCGGAGAAGGACGTGTACTCGTCCCCAATGCCCAGCGTCCTTTTGACCTTGGCGGTCACCTTGGCCAGGCGCTGGTCTGTGCCGCCGTTCGAGGCCGCGGCGGGGACCCCCAGGGTCAGCAGCATCACGGCGGAGAGAAGCAGGCTCGCAAATCGTTTCATACTGGTTCCTCCTCATCATCAAAAATAGGGAATTCACTTCCTTAGACGCAGGAAAAGGCGGTATGTTCCTTCTGTTGGAAAATCTGGGATAAAAACTCTCTGTAGAATACCACAAACATCCGCCGGGGGCAAGACGCCTCCGGCGGATGCGGGGAAACTTATTCGGTCCGCAGCGCCACCACGGGGTCCTTTTTGGCGGCGAGGCGGGAGGGGATGAGGCCCGCGATGATGGTCAGCAGCGCGCTGATTGCCACCAGCACCACCGCCCCCTGGACTGGCAGGGCGGCCCTCAGCCCCACGATGCCGGTGACGTCCAGCAGCACCGCGTTGATGGGAATGATGAGCAACAGGGTCACCCCGATGCCGATGAGCCCCGCGCCCAGGCCAACGATGAGGGTTTCGGCGTTGAAGACCCGGCTGATGTCCCGCTTGCTTGCGCCTACGGACCGGAGAATGCCGATCTCCTTGGTCCGCTCTAGAACCGAGATGTAGGTGATAATCCCGATCATGATGGAGCTGACCACCAGGGAGATGGAGACGAAGGCAATGAGCAAGTAGCTGATGCCGCTGATGATGTCGGTGATGGAGCTCATCAGCAGGGCCACGTAGTCGGTGTAGTTGATTTCGTCCTCGCTGTCCACTCCCGCGTTGTAGTCCGCGATGAGGTCCGCGATCTGGTCCTTCTCCGCGAAGGTAGAGGCGTAGATGCTGATGGAGGCGGGGCTCTCCAGGTCCACGTACCCCAGCAGGTCCAGGTTCTCCTCGTAGGAGGACTCGCTCCGGGTGGGGGGCATGTAGTGGTCGTAGAGGTAGACGTACTGGGCGCTGGAAAGGGGCTCCGCCCCCAGGCCGCCGCCGTTGAGGGCCAGATCCATGGCTCCGGCCAGCTGCTCCATGGTCATGGCGCCCAGCTGGGCCTGCACGCCCTGAGCGTACTGTGCGCGGACCTGTTCCGCCACAGCCTCTTCCATCCGGGCGAAGAGGGTCTCGTCGTCCATCTCCGCGATGTAGCCGGAGATGGTCTCCCCGTCCACACCCATCTCCCCGGCGTACTGCTGGATAATCAGCTGTTCAATGCTCTCCCGGGTCATGCCCTCCATCTGCTGGGACACCACGGCGTCCACATACTCTCCGGAGGGCTGGCTCATCACGTCCAAATAGGCTTTCGCCTTCTCCGTGGAGGAGAACCCGGCCAGGGTCTCGGTGATGGCCTCCTGTTTCTCCAGGGCGGTGGGCTCGTAGTCGCTGTCCGTGGCGAAGGGCAGGCCGAGAATCACGTCCGTGGCTTCGTCCGCCAGCTGCTCCTTTACCACGTCCATCTCCGCCGTGGTCTTGATGGCGTAGGTGGTCAGAGCGCTGGTGTAGCCGATCGCGCCGGTGACCATACCGGCGGTGGACTCCTCGCTGGGCCGGGCCACGCCCACCACCTTCAGGGGGACGCCCACCTCGCTGCTGTTATAGAGGAAGTCCATGCCTGTATCCGTGGCGGACATGTCGGTATAGGTCCCGTCCGCCTCGCTGTACTGATACCGCTCCGCTGGCAGCAGCAGCTTGAAGTCCATGCCGCAGAGCTCCTCGTAGCTCCAGCTGCGCTGCTCCGCCTCCAGGGTCTCGCCCTCCATGGCGGAGGTGAGGCTCTCTGTCATATGGGTGGTGGACATGAGGCCCAGGGAGTAGAGCATCAGGTCGGAGATCTCGTTGTTCCGGTCCACGAAGAGAATCACCTCGTCGTAGTCCTCCGGCCACGCGCCGTAGAGCAGGTCGTACTGGTCCTTCACCTGCCCGCCTATGGCCTCGCCGTTTTCGCCGGGCAGCAGCTCCTCCCACACGTTCATCTGCTGGTACATGCCCCCCATGGTGGAGAAGTAGGAGGAGTAGTCCCCGCCGTACATGGTGGTCATGGCGGTCTGCATCAGCTCCATGACGTCGCTTTTGACGATCTCCCCGTCCTCGTCCTCGGTGTAGATGTCAAAGGACAGGCCATAGCCGTAGCGCAGGGTGGCCAGATCCGCAATGCCGCCCCCGCCCTGGTCCAGCCAGGCTTTGAAATCCTTCAGGTTGTTGGTTTGGGTCTCGGCGTTAATCATGGAGTTGAGCATGTCGTACATCACCGTGGAGGCGTAGACCCGGTCCCGGTCGTGTCCGCCGTCCCCCCGGTGGGCCCCCATAAGGGTCACCAGCATATCCGACATGTCCGTGGTCTCCGCCTGGATGGTGATGGGATAGCTGGAGAGGGTCTCCTCCTGGACCTGGTTGATGTAGGCGTTGATCCCGGTGGAGAGGGAGAGAATGAGGGCGATGCCGATGATGCCGATGGACCCGGCGAAGCTGGTCAACAGGGTGCGGCCCTTCTTGGTCATAAGGTTGTTCAGGGATAGGGCAAAGGCGGTGGGGAAGCTCATGGAGGGCTTTTTGTCCCCGGCCTCCCGGCGGACCGGCTTCTCCTCCCTTCCGTCGTAGGGGGCGGAGTCGTCCACCACCTGGCCGTCCAGGAGGCGGATGGTGCGGGTGGCGTACTTCTGGGCCAGCTCCGGGTTGTGGGTGACCATAATGACCAGCTTCTCTGCCGCGATCTCCGCCAGCAGGTCCATGACCTGCACGCTGGTCTCGCTGTCCAGTGCGCCGGTGGGCTCGTCGGCGAGGAGAATGTCCGGGTCGTTGACCAGGGCCCGGGCAATGGCCACCCGCTGCATCTGTCCGCCGGAGAGCTGGTTAGGCCGCTTTTTCATCTGGTCCGCCAGTCCCACCTTTTCCAGGGCCCCGGCGGCCCGGCGGCGGCGCTCCGCCTTGCTGACGCCGGAGAGAGTCAGGGCCAGCTCTACGTTGGAGAGCACGGACTGGTGGGGGATGAGGTTGTAGCTCTGAAAGACAAAGCCGATGGAGTGGTTGCGGTAGGCGTCCCAGTCCCGGTCCTTAAATTCCTTGGTAGACCGCCCGTTGATGATAAGGTCCCCGCTGGTGTACTGGTCCAGGCCGCCGGCAATGTTCAAGAGGGTGGTCTTACCGCAGCCGGAGTGGCCCAGAATGGCCACGAATTCATTTTCCCGGAAGCAGAGATTAATCCCCCGCAGGGCGGCGACGGCCTCCCCGGCGGTCTCATAGCGCTTGACAATGTTGTCGAGTTTCAGCATGTAGGTTCCTCCTTGTGTTCTATGCCCCGCCGGATCAGGGCGGTTTTCACTTCCAGCCGTTGGCGGCACTCATCCTCCTCCGCTTTGCCGCAGCAGGCCGCCATCAGGCTCTGGCCCGCCGCGGAGAGGAGCAGGTCCAGCAGGGCCCACCGCTCGGCGGGGTCTTGTAGAAGCAGCCCGCTCCAGTCCGCCCGTTCCATCACCAGCTGGGCGATGTCCGGCAGGCCCAGGAGATTCCCGGCGTCCAGCCCCATATTTTGCCGCAGAATGCCCAAAAACAGGGCGAATTCATCCCTTCTTTCCCGGATATAGGCCAAGATCAGGTCAAAAAGTGCTAGCGGCAGCTCCAGGGGCCGTCCGCCGCAGCGGTCCAGGCAGGTGATGACCGCCCGCTCCAATTGCGCGTCATAGCCGTGGAGGACGTAGCGGAACAGGTCTGTTTTATCCGAAAAATATTGGTAAAAGCTCCCCCGGGGGATCTCTGCCGCCTGGATAATCCGGTTGATGGATACCTCGCCGCAGGGCCTGCGGGCAAACTCGGCCACGGCGGCGCGCAGCAGTTTCTCCCGCTTGGGCGGGGGGAGGTTGAAAAAGGTGTTGGTGGGCATGGCGGGCCTCCTGGTTCAAACTGGGGCTATGATACATGACAGGTTGTCACATGTCAAGGCGTTTATCCGGAAATTTACAGAGCGTTCACAACCCCGATTCCGTCCGCCGCAAATTCTCCTTCTCCTCGCAGAATTTACCCTTGCATTTTTGGAACTTCATGTTACAATGAGAGTACATTTTGATAGGAGGTAATAATCCATGGCTCATAAGATCACCGACGCCTGCGTCAGCTGCGGCAGCTGCGCTGAGAACTGCCCCGTCGAGGCCATTTCCCAGGGCGACACCCAGTATGTCATCGACGCCGATGCCTGCGTGGACTGCGGCGCCTGCGCCGCCAACTGCCCCACCGAAGCCATTGTGGCGGAGTAAGCTACATAGGCCCCGTCTTGGGGCTTCAAAACCCCATATGGCGCGGAAAACGGGTGCTGCCGGAATGGCGCGCCCGTTTTTTGATTTGCGTCCGGGGGCATATCCGCTCCTGCCGCCGCATAGCATTCCCATAGAGGGGAGGGGGCGTTTGTGGAGCGGGTCAAGCTGTACTGTCAGGGCCAGTGCCGGGGAGAGGTGGTCTTTCAGCCGGAGGGAGGCCGTACCCGGGTGCGGGCCTCTATGGCCGACCCCGGCGACGGGCTCTACCGGGCGGCGCTGGCGGGCGAAAAGGGGAGGCTGCTGCTGGGGGTCATGGAGCCGGAGAACGGGGAGCTGGCGGCCCGCCGGACGGTGTACAGCCGGGACCTCGCCAGCCTGGGCCAGCTGAAGCAGGGGGAGGCGTGGCGCTCCTTCCGGTTTCAGGAGAGCGGCTGGCAGGAGGCCCGGCGGCCGGCCCAGCTCTTCCAGAGCCGGTTTCTCCGGAGCCGTCTGGAGTCCATAGAGCGGGCCTGGCAGCGCCGGGATGGGGAACTGCTGCTGCTGGCACTGCCTCTGACGGCGGACGGGCCGTTCCCCCTGGAGGCCCTGTTTTGCCTGGCCCGGGTGGAGCGGGTGGAGGGCCAGCTATGTGTGGTGTACGCCTTTCGGGGTGAGGAGCCGGAGCTGCACTAGAAGGGCTGGACAGACAGTATGATAATAAAATTTTTGGGTATGGGTATCATTTTTTGAAAAGATGTGTTATAGTGTGAAATAGTACCAGAAAATCCTCTGCAAAATTTAAAAAGTAAGGGGGAACCCGCTGATGAAATGTCCATACTGTGGGTACAGGGAGAGCAAGGTGGTGGACAGCCGCCCGGCCGACGAGGGGAACAGCATCCGCCGCCGCCGGGAGTGCTTGGCCTGCGAAAAGCGCTTTACCACCTACGAGACCATGGAGTCGCTGCCCATGGTGGTCATCAAGCGGGACGGCAGCCGCCAGAGCTTCGACCGGAACAAGGTGGTTGCCAGTATGTTGCGGGCCTGCGAAAAGCGGACAGTGCCGCTGTCCCGGCTGGAGGAGCTGGCGGGTGAGATTGAGCAGAGCCTGCAAAACTGCTTGGAGCGGGAGATCACCACCAAGATGATCGGTGAGCAGGTGATGGACAAGCTGCGGGGGGTGGACGAGGTGGCCTATGTGCGGTTTGCCTCTGTCTACCGGCAGTTTAAGGACATACACACTTTTATGGAGGAGCTCTCAAAGCTGCTGGAGGAGCGGTGATTCCCTCTTTGGGGTGAGAAAGGTTGGCCTACGCCATAACATAAAAAGAGCCGGGAGATGGGATTTCCACCATCTTCCGGCCTGTTTTATGCCGTCC
>CATIYU010000072.1 GCA_949739085.1 uncultured Eubacteriales bacterium
CCTACGCGGAGATCCGCCTGGAGGCCGGAAAGACGCTGACGGAAGAGGCGCTGGCGCGATTTGACCAGCAGGGATACACCGGGTTCCTGGTCAACATCCACGAGGCGTCCACAGGGGTCTATTACGACCCGGAACTGATCGCCCGTTTTTGCCGGGCAAACCGGCTCTTCCTGGTTGTGGACGCAATCAGCTCCTTCCTGGCGGACAGCTTCCGTATGGAGCGGCTTGGAGTGGACGTGATGATTACCGGGTCCCAGAAGGCCCTAGCCTGTCCTCCCGGCGTTTCTGTGCTCGTGCTGTCGGAACGCGCGGTCAGGCGGGTGGAGCAAAATCAAGTGCCGTCCCTCTATTTCGACTTGAAGCCCGCGCTGGCGGACGGCTCGCGGGGACAGACCCCCTTCACGCCCGCGGTGGGCACGCTGCTCCAGATCAACGCGCGACTGCGTGAAATAGCGGAAAACGGCGGCGTGGCGGCGGAGCAGGCGAGAATTTCCGCGCTGGCCAGGGACTTCCGCAGCCGGATTTCCGGCCTGCCCCTGGCTGTTTTCAGCGACTCCCTCTCCAACGCGGCTACCCCGCTCATGCCCAGATCGGCTTCCGCCCACGATGTCTTCACCCTTTTGAAGGAGGAGTACCGCATTTGGGTGTGTCCAAACGGCGGCGAGCTCAAGGATAAGGTGTTCCGGGTGGGCCATATGGGCGCCCTCACAGTGGCTGACAACTCCCTGCTTCTGGACGCTATGTGGGACCTGAACAACAGAAATCTTTTGTGACGGCCCGGTCGGAGGGAGGGAAGCGTTTTAATATGGCGATTGTAAAATCTTTTAATGTGTTGCCCCAGGTGGTGGAGGATGTGGCGGAACTCATTCTTGCCCATCCAAACCAGAAAATCATCTGGTTCTGCTATTCATATTCCCACTGGGTTGACACACTCCAGGCCGCCCTGAAGGAGCGGATGCTCAAGTTGGATTATATTGTAGACAACGATCAGTCAAAGTGGGGCAGGGTCTCCCCTTATGGGATTATCGTCTCTCCGCCTGAGCTTACGATCCGAAGCCATATGGAGGACTCTGTTATCTTAATCTGCTCCAACTTTGCTGAAGAGATCAAAAAAGGTATTTTGGACTATGGCTATCCTGAACGCCGGATTGTCATACTGAAGAGCCCGGACCAGTATGCGGCGGCGGCGGGGGATGTCTTCCAGCCGGATATCGCGGGCCTGGAGAGGATGTCCCTGCGCACACTCCAGCTCTGTGGCGCGGATATTCTGCGGGAGCTTAAACGCTTTTGCTGCGCCAACGGACTGCGCTATTTCCTCAGCGGCGGCACCTGCGCCGGGGCCGCCCACTACAAGGGCTTCATCCCCTGGGACGACGATATCGACGTGCAGATGCCCTACGAGGACTTCATGGAGTTCGTCCGGTCCTTCCCCAGGGGGGGACGGTACGAGGTGGTGTTTTGGCGGGACAACGATGAATTTTTCTTCCCCTATGCTCAGCTGGTGGATAACTCCACGATTATGCTCTATAAAAGCTTCCCCATCAGCCTGCGGCAGGGGGTTTTTATCGACATCTTCCCCACCGCCGGAAGTCCGGAGAGCGAAGCGGAAATTGCCTACCGCAGGGAGCTCTTCTGCTATCTGGACGCCCAGTGGCGCTGGTTTTACCAGTCGCGCGGCGTATTGAAGGCCCCCGTTCCCGACCGGCGCGAGGAGATCTGGGCGATGAAATACGATATCCCCTTTGACGGCAGTAAAATGGCCGCGCCTCCCTTTGAGTGCCTTGTGCCATGGGCCCTGCCGCGGACGGTTTTTGAGTACGGGGAGACGCTGGAATTTGAGGGCGAGGCCTTCTCCGTCATGAAGGATTGGAGGCGGTTCCTACAGGTGCGCTATCCTAATTGGAAACCGCTGACGCCAGAGGAGCAGCGGGTCTACGCCCATCCATCAAACGCTTATTGGAAGTGAAACAATGAAAGTACTTGTCTGCGGCTCCGCAGGGGCGGAAATTGTCATGAAATGCCTGCGCGAGCTGGCCCCCGGTACGGAGGCGGTCCTTGTCTCGCCAGCGTCTGTTGCCGCCGGTCTGGCGGGACTTCCGGATAACGTCAGACTGGTCCGGCTCAAAGGGAGCAGCTTCGGTGCCGGGCCAGAGGAGGGGTTGGACGCCCTGCGCGGCGTCCGCTTTGACGCAGCCGTCATCGTCTCCGGAGGTTATGGCTTTCCCGGGTTTCAGAACGTGTTGAAGGCCATTGCTGGACTCCGGTTCAAACAGCTGGTGTTCTACAATCAGATTGGACGCAGGGAAACCATTAAAATCCGTATGGGCTCCGCCCGGGTTTGGGAGAAGCTCTCCATTTCTCTGTTGACCGGCCTCTTCCAGGTCACCCGTCCAGTGGAATTATTGATAGAGAGGATCTATATTCAATGTGCGGAATCGCTGGGTTTATAAATAAGGACGGCTCTGCCGCCAGCGTCCAAAAATTAAAAAACATGACGGACGCTATCGCCCACCGCGGACCTGATGCGGAGGGCCAGCTGTGCGAGGGCAGCGTCGCGCTGGGGCACAGGCGGCTGTCCATTTTGGACCTGTCTGATGCCGGGCGGCAGCCTATGGAGAGCGCCGATGGCCGCTTTGCCATCACCTTCAACGGGGAAATCTACAACTATATGGAGCTGAAAGCGGAGCTTGCGGCCCTGGGCGCGGCGTTTACCAACGACACCGATACGGAAGTGGTCATTGAGGCATACCGCCGCTGGGGCGCGGACTGCCTGTCCCGTTTTAACGGCATGTGGGCGTTTGCCCTTCTGGACCGGCAGAGGCGGGAGCTGTTTCTCTCCCGGGACCGGTTCGCGGTAAAGCCTCTGTACATCCTGAATCGGGACGATATTTTGATGTTTGCCTCCGAGGCCAAGGCGGTTATAGCGGCGCAGCCCGAGGAAAACGTGCCCAATCTGGTGCAGATTCACCGTTTTGCCGGCATCACTGCCCCGGAAAATATTGACAGCAACGGCTGGTATGCCAATATCCGCATCTTCCCCGCCGCGTCCTACGGCGTCTACTCCCTGGATACCAACGTCTTCACGGTGAAAACCTATTGGGAGCCGGACGTTCCTCTGTTCCAGAGGAAATGGATTGAGGGGCGGGACCCGGTGAAAACCTTCCGGGAACTCTTTGACGACGCGGTCAAAATCCGCCTCCGTGCCGATGTGGAGGTGGGCACGTGCCTGTCGGGAGGGCTGGATTCCAGCGCCATTGTGGGCTGCTGCAGCAAACGCCACGGCGTCACCATGCGGACCTTCTCCTCCCGCTACGAGGATAAGTCCTGCGACGAGGGGGAATTTATCGACTCGGTGAACCGCTTCACCGGTTCCAAAGCCGTGCCGGTCTATCCCGACAAGAAGCCCGGTTCCTTCATTGAGGCGTTTCAGCGAATCAACGCGAACCACGACGGGCCTTCCGCCGGCGCTTCGCTCTATTCCCAGTACAGCGTATTCCGCGAGGTGGGGCGGCACGTCAAGGTGGTGCTGGACGGCCAGGGGGCGGACGAATTGTTCTGCGGCTACGCCGGGTTCATCAACCCGGCTCTGCGTAAGGCCGCCAAAACCGCGTCCCGGGCCTCTATGATTCACAAACTCCTGGCGGTCCTGCGGGAAAACGATTTTATTGACGCCTCTCAGCTGTCGGCGGACGTGGGCGTTCGTGTGTTTGGGATAGATAACTACATACGCCTTGCGGAGAAGGTGCAAAAGGCGGCGTCTGCCGAGGCGGCTCAGACCCGGGGATATGCCCGCTTTACGCAGGCGTTCTCAGCTATGGTAAACGACAAGCCGGACTGCGCATGTCCCCATAAGAGCAGCGACGAGGTTACCCAGATGTGTCTGGACCAGACCCTGGTTTACTCCATTCCGCAGCTCTGCCACAATGAGGACTCCAACTCGATGGACTTCTCCGTGGAGGTGCGGATGCCGTTTCTGGACTACCGGATTGTGGAATTCGCGCTGGCTCTGGATTCCTCGTATAAAATCAAAGGCGTATGGCAGAAGTGGATCATCCGCGAGGCCCTGAAGAAGTACCTGCCGGTCAAGGTCCGCAGGCGGCGGAACAAAATGGGGTATCCCGCCCCCTTCTTCCGCTGGCTGCGGGAATCCGATGAAAAAGAGCAGTTTAAAGAGATTATCTTTTCCTTTGCTGCGCGGAACATCGTTCCCGCCGAAACAATCAAGGCCCATTACCATGCGCATATGAGCGGCAAAGCGAATATGGAGCAGCTCCTGTTCCGCTACCTCACCCTGGAGCTTTGGCTGCGGACTTGTAACTTTGACAAAATACCGGACTGCGCGGAGGTTTCACGATGAAAGAGGCGCTACTGAAAAAAATCAGCGGGCACGAGATGGTGGTAGGCGTGGTGGGGCTGGGCTATGTGGGCCTGCCCCTGGCGGTGGAGAAGGCCAAGGCGGGATTCCGCACCATCGGCTTCGACGTGCAGCGGGAGAAGGTGGACATGGTCAACCGGGGCGAGAACTACATCGGGGACGTGGTGGACACGGACCTGAAATCGCTTTCCGCCTCCGGGATGCTCTCCGCCACCAGCGACTTTTCCTTTATTCGGGACGTGGATTTTATTGCCATCTGCGTCCCTACCCCGCTGGATGAGCACCAGGAGCCGTATCTCGGGTACATCGAGCGCTCCGGCAGGGCGATTGCGGACCACCTGACTCCGGGCACGGTGGTGGTGCTGGAGTCCACCACCTACCCGGGCACCACAGAGGAACTGCTCAAGCCCATTCTGGAGGAGGGCTCCGGCCTCCAGTGCGGGAAGGACTTCTATCTGGGCTTCTCCCCCGAACGGGTGGACCCGGGCAACCTGCTGTACAACACCAAGAATACGCCTAAGGTCGTGGGCGCGGTGGGCGGAGACGCCCTGGAGGTCATCGCCGCCATGTACCGGGCCGTGCTGGACGGGGATGTGCATACGGTGTCCAGCCCCGCAGTGGCCGAGATGGAGAAGATCCTGGAGAATACCTACCGCAATGTCAACATTGGCCTGGTCAATGAGCTGGCCATGCTCTGCGACAAAATGAAGATCAACCTCTGGGAGGTCATCGACGCGGCGAAGACAAAGCCCTATGGCTTTCAGCCCTTTTACCCGGGACCCGGTCTGGGCGGCCACTGCATCCCTCTGGACCCCTACTACCTCTCCTGGAAGGCCCGGGAATACGGCTTCCACACCTCCATGATCGAGTCCAGCATGATGGTCAACGACCAGATGCCGGAATATGTTGTCAGGCGCGTCAGCCGCATCCTCAACCGCTTCCAAAAACCGCTGCACGGCGCCAGTGTTCTGGTTCTGGGCGTGGCTTACAAGCAGGATGTGGCGGACTATAGAGAGAGCCCCGCCCTACGGGTCATTGAATGCCTGGAGCGGGAGCTAGCGGAGGTCTCCTTTTTCGACCCCTATATTAGCGAGTATAAGTACAAAGGCTGCGTGCGCAGGGGGCTTCAAACGCTGACGGCGGAGGCGCTTCAGCGTGCGGACATTGTGGCCGTCACAGCTATGCACAGCAACGTTGACTACCAGTTTGTGGCGGAGAACGCCAAGTTCATTTTTGATGCGAAAAACGCTATGAAAGCCGTGCGGGAGCGCGGGAATATCGAGGTACTGTGATGAAAAACAACCGCAAGTGCGTCATCTTTGGCGCAGGCGAACGGGGGACGAACATTTTTAAAAAACTATCCGTCTTTTTTGATATCATCGCCTACGCTGATAACAATAAGGAGCTGTGGGGCCGAGAGAGAAACGGCGCCGCCATTATCCCCCCAGACAATCTGCCGGAGTTGGTGAAAGAAACCGGGGCCGCCATCTTTATCGCCAACGAGCTCCACTACCTCGATATCGCGGCCCAGCTGGACGGCTACGGGCTATCCTACTATAATTGTGAAAACTTTTTTTGTTATGAACCGGAGGATGGCGTGTGGTATCCCGTATCCTTTGGCCGCCCAGAGGCCCTCAAAAAGGCGGATAAGGACGCGTTCGCTGTGTTGTTCGTTCAAACCAAGCCCTGTACCAGAACAGACAAAATCGCGCAGGTGTTAAAATCGCGGGGTGTCCTCACCTATTCCGCCTACACCGCCAGCCCATCCGACGCAGGCGGCGAAGCGTATATAGAGGAGTTCCCGTTCTGGACCTACGGGGAGCTTCTGGATTTTGTCAATGAGAGCGAGTTTGACATCATCCACTGCTCCAACGAGCCGGACACGCTGGTGAATCTGCTGCTGCACAGCAATAAGAAGATCGTCCACGACTGCCACGACATTGTAACTATGTCAAAACGTACGTTTACATCCGTTGAAGCGGCAGTGGAGTTTGTTGCTAACACGCAGGCGGATGGGGTCATATATACGACCGAACGTATGCAGGAAATCTTGACGCGCAAGTATGGCACAGATATAGAACGGACTTTGATTGTTGGAAATTATCCGCTCTCCTCTTTCGGTCAATTGAAGCGTCTTCCCAAAAAAAGCGCTGTAGATGGTGAAATCCACTGCGTATACGAGGGAATGATTGTGGACCGGACACAGGCGCAGAATGTGCCATACCGGTTCTTTGAACCGCTTTTTCTCCAGTTGGCTGAGCTGGGCGTTCATGTACATATTTACTCATCCCTCGTGCCGGACTATCTGGAAAAGCTGAGCCAGGAAAATTCCCATATTCATTATGAAGGGAATTACGCCGGGACAGCGCTGATTTACCAGATGTCCCAATATGATTTAGGACTCCTTCTTTTCCCGGAAAATTCCATATATATACAGCTCTCCTCCCCCAACAAAATGACGGAATATCTTGCCGCGGGTCTGCCGGTGATCACCAATATTCCTGTATTCTCTAAAATCCTGACCAAAAACCAGTGCGGTGGATTCGTGGATTTAGAGAATGACAATATTATTTCGCAGCTAAATACCTACCGGAAGATTCCTATTTCTTCTGATTTCTGCGACACTCACGGCTTTACCATGGATGCCAACGCCGGACGCATCCTTGATTTTTATAAAAAGGTGATACAGCAGTGAAGATTGTAACAGTAGTCGGAGCGCGGCCACAGTTTGTCAAAGCGGCAATAGTCTCCCGCGTTCTGCGCGAGAAGCACCACGAGATTCTGTTGCACACGGGACAGCACTACGACGCGAATATGTCCGGTATCTTTTTTGAGGAGCTGGGCATTCCGGAGCCTGACTATAATTTGGGCATTCAAGGCGGGACTCATGGCAGGATGACCGGCGCCATGCTGTCTGGGATTGAAGAGGTCCTCCTCTCCGAGAAGCCGGACGGCCTCCTGGTCTATGGCGATACCAACTCCACCCTTGCAGGGGCGCTGGCCGCCGTGAAGCTGCACATTCCTGTCTATCATGTGGAGGCGGGACTGCGCTTTGGTTCCCTCACGATGCCCGAGGAGGTCAACCGCGTCCTCACCGACAGGATCTCCGGAAAACTGTTCTGCCCAACGGAATCCGCAGTGAACAATCTAAGGGCTGAGGGGGTCTGCCAGAACGTGTATCTCACGGGCGACGTCATGTATGACGCCTATCTGTGGGCCAGCAAAAGGGCGGTCGGACCGCCCCAGGACGGAAGATATTATCTTTTGACCGTCCACCGGGAGGAAAATTCAAATCCCGCCGCGCTGGCGGAAGTGTTCCAGGCAATGGCGCAGCTTGACGCCCCTGTTATTTATCCGGTGCACCCGCGCAACGCCGGGCTCGCCCAATCGCTCCCCCACCCAAACGTGGAGCTGACCGAGCCTATGGGTTATTTTGAAATGATTGCGCTTCTCAATAACTGTGTGAAGGTTGTTACGGACAGCGGCGGCTTGCAGCGCGAGGCCTTTTTTGCGGGCAAGCCCTGTGTCACGCTGCTGGAGCGTCCGGTTTGGCCTGAGACCCACGTTGGCAACCGCAATCTGCTCGCCAAATGTGTATGCGGCGACATCCTCCACAAACTGTCGCTCCCCGTCCTGCCGGGCGGAGACGAACTCCCCTTCGGAGATGGCCGCGCCGCGCAAAAAATTACCGCCGCGCTTTAACTCCGCTGATGCTTTCAGACCCAAAACGAAAATTTATGAGGAGGCGCACTAGGATGCAAAAAGCCGTCGTATTCGGCTGCGGAGAAACCGCTGTAACCAGCCGTAAAATGATTCACGAAAGATTTGATGTTGCCGCCTACACCGACAACAATCCCGCGCTGTGGGGAACCGAGTTTGACGGCGTAGCCGTCATTCCGCCCGTTCAGATTCCGGAGGACGCCGGTATCGTCGTTGCCAGCGAATCGTACTATTCGGAGATTATAAACGGCCTACTTCAGAACAGGGCCGGTACACAGCAGATTTTTGCCGTGGTCAATCATGAGCTTCTCCAATACCGTGCGGAAAACAGGAAGACAGAGCAGCAGGAATTTACCTTTCCAAGCTACGAGCCCCTTCTGACGACGCTTGAGGTGGGCCTCTCGGGGCTTTGTAATTCCAAGTGCAGATACTGTAGATATCACAGCGAGTATAACACCGCTTACGCGTTTCCCCGGACGCTGATGGGTGAAGAAATTCTTGACCGGCTATGCGGGCAGATCGCGTCCATTCATTCTTTTACGAACCTGAACCTGGTTGGCTGCGGAGAGACCTTCACGCATCCACACTGGCCAGAATATGTTACCCGTATTTTGAAAGCGCGCCCGTCCTTTGAGAGATGCACGCTCTATACAAATGGAATGCTGCTGACAAAGGAAAACGCGGAGCGGCTGAAGGGGCTTTCCATTCCCAACCTACAGCTGGTTCTCTCTATCGACGGGACCTCCCCCGAGGACTGCGAATACTGGCGGAAGGGAGAAAAATTTTCAACCATACGGGAGAATATCCATAGGGCCTATGATATTCTGGGCCAGAACGCCTGCTTTACCATCAACAACTGCACAGTTCTGCCGCGAGACATTGACTTTGACAATCCGGCTGAGGTTGAGACATATAGAAAACACTGCGCCGATTGGTGCAGAAAAGAATTTCCGTTTACCCACTGCAGCAGCCAAATCGCGTCGCCGCTGGCGGAGGTTCCGGGGACGCACGCGGTTGACGCCGCCATATACCCCGTCCTCGCCTCCTGCTCCAGTGTATTCCGCATTATTGCGGTATGGTCAAACGGCGATGTGATTGCCTGCCCCTGCGGCGCCGCTCTTGGGCAGCTGAAGGATTTTTGCGTTGGCAATATCGAAAAAGATCAATTGGAGCAGCTTTTTTATGAGAACCGCACATACCGCCGCCTGCGTACCGATTTATTAAACAGCAAAAAGCCAGATTTGTGCTGTTCCTGCGCCTTCCTGGGCGGCAGTTCGCTCAGATGCCTGCAAAAAACGTAAGACAAAGGAGTGTTGGACCATGCGATACGCTTTAATCGGCTGCGGCCGGATCGCAAAAAACCACGTGGCCGCGGCTGTTAGCAACCGCCTGGACGCCGTTGGGCTGTGCGACGTCATCCCCGAAAACGCCCAGCGGTATCAGGACCAGTTGGACTGCCCCATCTATACAGACTACCGGCAGATGCTGGCTGCGGAACGGCCGGATTTTGTCGCTATCGCAACTGAGAGCGGCAAGCACGCCGCCATTGCCCTGGACTGCATCCGGGCGGGCGTAAACGTGTTGATCGAAAAGCCGGTCGCCCTGTCCATGGCAGACGCGCAGGCTATCATTGACGCCGCCAGGACGGCCCATGTGACGGTTGGCGTATGCCATCAAAACCGGTTCAACAAGGCTGTGCAGAAGCTGCGCCGCGCCTTTGAAGAGGGCCGGTTTGGCCGCGTTTACAACATCTCCGCCGTCATCCGCTGGAACCGGGAGGAGGCGTACTACCGGCAGGCCGCCTGGCGGGGCACCTGGGAACAGGACGGCGGCTGCCTGATGAACCAGTGCATCCACAACATCGACCTTCTGCGCTGGTTTGGCGGGGAGGCGGCGTCCGTCTTTGGCGTGACAAATAATTTCTCCCACCCCTACATCCAGGGCGAGGATTTTGGCACTGCCATTGTCCGGTTTACCAGCGGCGCTGCCGGAACGTTGGAGGGCACGGTAAATGTGTACCCCCGCAACCTGGAGGAGACGCTTACCGTATTCGGTGAGCGCGGAACGGTAAAGCTGGGCGGCCATTCCGTCAACACCATTTTAGAATGGAGCTTTGCGGACGGAAAGGACAGCCTGGCGGATGTGCAGCGGGAATTTACGGAAAATCCGCCGGACATCTACGGGTTCGGGCACACGCCGCTGTACGCCGATTTTGTGGCGGCTATCGCGGAAAAACGGCAGCCCTATGTGACCGCGGAGGACGGCAAAAACGCCCTGGAGATGGTGCTGGCCATCTACCGTTCCTCAAAAGAGCAGGCCGAAACGGCTCTGCCTCTGGAAAATTGCGGTTCCCTGGATTTTACCGGGCTGTTCGGCCCGGACGCAAAAAAACAGGCGGATCACTTCATCAGCAAGACAAGCAGCATTGAACCAAGCGCTGTGATCGGGCGCGGAACTAAAATCTGGCACTATTCCCATGTACAGGCGGGCGCTGTAATCGGAGAGAACTGCGTGCTGGGGCAGAATGTCAACATTGGGCCAGGCGTCACCATTGGGGACGGGTGTAAAATCCAGAACAATGTCTCCATATACACCGGCGTGACGCTGGAGGACCATGTCTTTTGCGGTCCCTCCTGTGTCTTCACCAACGATTTGACCCCCCGCGCCGAGTTCCCGAAGGGTGAGCAGCGCCGTATCCAGACCTTGGTAAAGCGCGGCGCTTCCATCGGCGCAAACGCTACCATTGTCTGCGGCGTCACCATTGGAGCCTATGCCCTGGTGGGCGCGGGAGCGGTGGTAACCCGCGATGTGCCGGACTACGCCCTGGTCACCGGCGTTCCGGCGCGGGTCGTTGGGCGCGTGGACCAGTACGGAAATATTTGCGAAAAAAACGGTTAGGAGGCGCGTATGTATACCAGCCGTTGCTGTATAAAATTATATAACGGAGTGACTACCCCCCCCCGCACATTTGTTCGCGTAACTTCAAGGCTGTTTTTGCCAGCTCCTTTGGCCGGATTCCGTGCAGGTCTCCCCGAGAGGCGCTGTACCATATAGCTGTATGAAAATTCATTGCGGCTATATTCGGGAGCGCCTGCGCGGACGCGGCCTTGTTCTATATGGCATGGGCGATGTTGCCGCGGAGTGTCTGGAATCGCTGGAGCGCTCCAATATTCCTGTTGCGGCGTACACGACCAGCGGCACCAGAGAGGACTATATTGATTCCGCCGGGAGAAGGGTGCTCGCGCCGGAGCATCTCTCGCCCCAGGAGCACTATATCCTAATTGCCGTTTCAAGAGGGCCGTTTATGGATGAAATTGTCCCTATCGTCAGGGAGAAGGGATTCCGTCTAACGGAGGACTATACCATCCCCTGGGGCCCGGACGAACCCCCGGCGGACTATTTCTACAACGGGATTCCAGTGGGAAAGTTCAGCTTCCTATGTCCATCATTCAGCCAATTAATCCGGCCAGATTACTCCGAGATTGTTCGCATTGGGCGGTATTGCTCTATTAATGAACACGCCTATATAGCTGGAAACCACCCCCAGCTTATCAGTACGAACAGCGGCCTCTACAGCTTGCTGTTAAGCGGCTTATACAATGACGCGGATGATGTAAAAAAGAGAGGCGTAACCATTGGGAACGACGTATGGATTGGCGCGAACGCCGTTATTAATTCCTCAAGGGTAAAATATATCGGTGATGGCGCTATTATCGGGTCGGGGGCCGTGGTGACCCACGATGTGCCTCCCTATGCAGTCATGGGGGGCGTTCCCGCCAGAATCATCAAATACCGCTTCGCGCCCGAGCAAATTGATATCCTTCTGCGTGTGCGGTGGTGGGACCAGTCTGACGAATGGCTCTACCAGCACCAGGAACTTTTGCTGGACATAGAGAAGTTTTTTGCCTACTTTGGAAGCAAGGGCGGGGTGGATTGATGAAATACAGACTTCCACGGGAGGGAAATCAATTGGAATTTCGTGATTTAAAAACCCAGTACCAGCGGCTCAAGCCGGAGATAGACGCAGCGATTGAGCAGGCCCTCTCCTCTGCCCGCTTTATCCAGGGACAGCAGGTTGGCGAGCTGGAGGAGCAGCTAGCCGCCTACGTTGGCGTCAAGCACTGCGTCAGCTGCGCCAACGGCACGGACGCGCTGACGCTGGCCCTGATGGCGCACGATGTGGGGCCGGGCGACGCGGTGTTTGTGCCGGACTTCACCTACATTGCGACGGCAGGCTGCGCCTCCATTTTAGGGGCTACGCCGGTGTTTGTGGACATTGACTTACAAACCTTCAATATGGACCCCACAGCCCTGGAGGAGGCGGTTCAGAAGACGGTCCGGGATGGGGCGCTGAAGCCCCGGGCCGTTATTCCGGTGGACCTCTTCGGCCTGCCAGCCAATTACGCGGAGCTCCTCCCGATTGCCCAGAAGCACCATCTGCTGGTCCTGGAGGATGGCGCTCAGGGATTCGGCGGGTCTATCAACGGGAAGCGCGCCTGTTCCTTCGGAGACATTGCCGCCACCTCCTTTTTCCCCGCCAAGCCCCTGGGCTGCTATGGCGACGGCGGCGCTGTCTTTACCAACGACGAAAAAACCGCCCAGCGGCTCTACTCCCTCAAGCGCCAGGGAGCCAGCCCTGCCGACAAGTACGACCACCACGAAACCGGCGTCAATTCGCGCCTGGATACACTCCAGGCGGCGGTTCTGCAAGTTAAACTGCAAGCGTTTGCCGCCTCTGAGCTGGAGGCGGTCAATCAGGTTGCGGAGCAATACACGAAGTGTCTGGCCTCCTGCGGCGGCATTGTCACTCCAGCCGTACCGGACGGTTTTGTGTCCTCATGGGCGCAATACACGGTCCTTCTGCCGGACAGCGGGAAACGGGCCGAGGTTCAGCGGCAGCTGCGGGAGCGGGGCATCCCCACCATGATTTACTACCCCAAGGGGCTCCATCAACAGCCCGTATACCGCGCTATGGCCGCCTCGGATGAGAGATTTCCCCATACGATGGAGGCCGTTAGCCGCGTCCTCTCGCTGCCCATGCATCCCTATATGACAGCGGATTGTGTGCGGCAGGCAGCGGAGGCCCTACTTCGCTGTATGGATTAGCCGCAAGCGCGGGAACGCGGCCCTGCCGGGGTGGAGGGCCCCCTTCTCCCCGGCCTCTTCCTGCGCGTTATCTGTTCTATCGGCCGGTCTGCGGAAATTTTCAAAAAAAAGAGTTGACAAATGCCGGGTAATAGAATATAATAGTTACAGTTTTACGGGGACGCTTAGCTCAGCTGGCTAGAGCACCTGCTTGACGTGCAGGGGGTCAGCGGTTCAAGTCCGTTAGCGTCCACCACATACCCCCCAGAGCCGCAACGGTTCTAGGGGGTTATTGTTTTGCGTTGGGATAGAGCTTGTGAGTTTATTGTAAGTTTATCTCTCGCCTATCCCCTGCTCTGTCAGGGCGGAAATCTTTCCCAGCTCCTCTTGCAGCTCCGGTAAATTCGCGTGAGTGTAGATCTCCACGGTGGTACTATAGTTGGCGTGGCCAATAATTTCCCGCAACGCCTCCGGCTTTACCCCGGCCCGCACCGCTAGGCTGGCAAACGTTTGCCGGGTACTGTGAGGCGTCTTCCCTGTTATGTTCAATTCCTCCAGCACAGTGGAAAAGTCCCACTTCCGGAAGTTGTTGGCGTTGCGGCTGCCTTGGTAACCGGAGACCAGCAGTTCTCCGTCCGCCGCGCTGTAGAAATATTGCAGGTACGGCCTAGCCTCCGGCAGAACGGGCACAGCACGGTTCTTTCCCGCTTTCGTTTTGCTGCCGCCTACCAGATACCCGTCCTCCAGATAGATGTTCTCCACACGCAGGGTGAACAGTTCCCCAATCCGCAGGCCAGTGTATATCAACAGGAGGATCATCTTCACGGCCTCCCTGCTGTCGCTGGAGCGCAGGCAGGCGATGTCCTTGTCGCTGAAGATCTCCCGGACAGTTGGCTGGTCCTCGTAGATCCGAATGAACTGGACATAGTTGGTGGTGATGATGTCCTCCCGCACGGCCCACTTCGAGAGCTGTCCCGCCAGCTGTTTGACCTTCTGGGCAGAGCTGGCGGAGAGGCCGCTGTCCTCCATGGCGTTGATGATGCCCTGATAGTCTGCCGTCCAGATCTCCCGCATTTTCCGGGCCTTGACCGGCTCCATACGCTTCCAGGCCAGGCGGTACATCTCCTGCCCCTTGTCCGTCATAGCCGGGAATGCTCTACCCGCCAGCAGTTGTAGACCTGTTCCACGGTGTAGCCGTAGGATGCGCCCAGTTCCCGGCTCCAGAGCCACAAGGGCGTCGCTCTTCGTAAAGTAGAACCCAATACAATACTGTCCGCCCCGTACAGCGGCCCAACGGGCTCTACCATACTCGACCCCGTGGCGGTATTTCTTGGCGTTCTTGCTCCGCACATACACCACCAGCTGGAACGCTGCGCCGATGGCAAGGCCGATGCACAGGTCGAAAGGGTGGAGGCTGGGCATGGGGGTTCCCCCACGCCGTCCCTATCGAGGTGAAGAATCCCAGCAGCTTCGTGGAGACGTCCGTCCCCGCCGCCATGCGCCACGCCTCCCCGATGTTGGTGCAGAACAGCCCGATCACCACATAGGGGATGTTCAGGATGATGAGTTTCTTTGTTTTCTGGTTCATCGCTCACGCTCCTGGTTCTTCTCCCGCACCTTGGAGGGGA
>CATIYU010000073.1 GCA_949739085.1 uncultured Eubacteriales bacterium
CTCCGCCGAGGCGGTGAAGGCCAGCCTGGAGAAGATCTCCAACGAGGAGGTCCGGGTGCGGGTCATCCACTCCGGCGTGGGCGCCATCAGCGAGAGCGACGTGATGCTGGCGGCCACCTCCAAGGCCATCATCGTGGGCTTCAACGTGCGGCCCGACGCGTCCGCCCGGGACAGCGCCGCCCGCAGCAACGTGGATATGCGCATGTACCGGGTCATCTACGACGCTATTGGTGAGGTTGAGGCCGCCATGAAGGGTATGCTGGCCCCGAAATTCCGGGAGGCCCTGATCGGCCACGCGGAGGTCCGCCAGACCTACAAGGTCTCCGGCGTGGGCACGGTGGCGGGCTGCTACGTCCAGGACGGCAAGATTCTCCGCTCCTGTCAGGTGCGCATTGTCCGGGACGGCGTGGTCATCCACGAGGGGATGCTTGCCTCCTTGCAGCGGTTCAAGGACTCGGTGAAGGAAGTGGCCTCGGGCTACGAGTGCGGCATGACTGTGGAGAAGTTCAACGACATCAAGGAGAGCGACATTATCGAGTGCTTTGTGATGGAGCAAATCGAGCAGTAAAAGAAAAAACGGGGGGCGGGCGAAGCGCCCGCCCTCTTTTGCTACTGGCCGGAATGACTGTTCAGGGAGGCGGCCGCCAGCTGCAGGGCCAGCTTAAAGCCCGCCTCGAAGGCAAAGAGGCCGTAGGCCCGGGTGGGGTTGTTCTTCAGGTAGTCCGGGACCTCCCCGGGGTAGGCGGGCGGACACCAGACGTTGAAGAGCTCTTCAAAAATAATGTTCATTCTTGTACCTCGCTTTTGTGTTGTACCATATTGTAGAGTATTTTACTCCTCAATCTGGTACATGTCAAGGAGATTTTATGGATACACAAGAAATTTTTTCAAAACGACTCTATCAATTGAGGACAAAGCGTAGATTAACGCAAAAAGAGGTAGGCGAGGCAATTGGCGTTACGCATAAGACAATCAGCACTATAGAAAGCGGTTTGCGGACAACAACTTTTGACAAGCTTGTTTTGCTGGCTAAATTCTTTGAAGTCTCCACAGACTATTTACTGGGTCTGAAGGACGAGCCGTAAAAATATACCAAAGAATAAAGTTTTTCTTCTTTTGGTTCTTTTCTTCTTTGTTCACAAAGAAGAAAAGAACGGTGCGCCGCTATACCGGCGGCAAGGAGGTTATACCATGGCAAACAACAGAATTGGACGGATTAACGAGGAGATTCAGCGGGAGCTCTCCGCGCTTCTGCGCACGGTGAAGGACCCCCGGCTGCAAAGCGGGCTCCTCACCATCACCCACGTGGACACCACCAGCGACCTGCGCCACGCCAAAATTTACGTCAGCGCCCTGGACAAGGGTCAGGAACAGGACATGATGCGGGGCCTCAAGTCCGCCGCCGGATATCTGCGCCGGGAACTGGGGGCGGCGCTGCGCCTGCGCTACACCCCGGAGCTGCAATTTATTGCCGACGGATCCATTGAGCAGGGGGCCCACATTCTGGAAATGCTGCGGGACCCCGCGGTGGTCAAGCCCCCCAACCCCGCCAACGAGCATATTATATTAGAGGAAGGTGAGTAGCCTATGACCACTCAGGAAGCCGCCGGGCTGCTGCGGCAGCAGGACAACATTCTCATCCTGACCCACCGCCGCCCGGACGGAGACACGGTGGGCTGCGCCGCCGGGCTCTGCGCGGCCCTGCGCGGCCTGGGCAAGACGGCCTACCTCCTCCGGAATCCGGAGATCACCGCCTCCAACCAGGTCTACGCCGCCCCCTACTGGGCCCCGGAGGATTTCGCCCCGGACTTTGTGGTCTCGGTGGACATCGCCTCCCGAAGCCTGTTTTTCCCGGGCGAGGAGGTCTATTTTGACCAAATTGGCCTGGCCATCGACCACCACCCCTCCTTTGAGGGCTTCGGCCAGGCCAGCTGCGTGGACCCCTCCCGGGCCGCCTGCGGGGAGATCGTCTACGACATCTGCCGGGAGCTGGGGCCGGTTCTCCCGGAGGCGGCCCTGCCCCTGTACGCCGCCGTCTCCACGGACACCGGCTGCTTTGTCTACGCCAACACCACCGCCAATACGCACCGGGTGGCGGCGGAGCTGATCGAGACCGGCATCGACTACTTTGCGGTGAATAAGCGCCACTTCCGCACCAAGAGCCGGAAGCGGCTGGCCCTGGAGGCGGCCCTGTTGGGGGGCATGGAGTTCTTTCAGGAGGGCCGGGGGGTGTTTCTGACGGTCCCTCTGTCCCTGATGGAGCGCATTGGCGCAACGGAGGACGACGCGGAGGACCTCTCCGCCCTGGCGGGCATCATTGAGGGCGTGGACTGCGGCGCGGTGCTGCGGGAGCTGGGGCCCGGCGAGTGGAAGCTGAGCCTGCGCACCGGGGCCAACGGCCGGGTAAACGCCACAAAGGTCTGCCAGAGGCTGGGCGGCGGGGGCCACGCCATGGCGGCGGGGGCCACGATAGCCGGTTCCCTGGAACAGGTAAAGGCCAAGATCCTGGAGGCCATCCAGGCGGTGGCCGGATAGCGAAAATCTGCACATAAGGAGAGAAGTCCCATGTCTAAAGAACTACGGGCCATCGGCTACATCTGCCCGGACTGCGGCAAGCCGGTCTACGCCCAGCGCACCGCTTTCGCCCTCAGCGCGGCGGCGGTGGGGGTGGTCTGCGGCTGCGGCCGGGGGGAGTTCACCGCCGAACCTACCGGCAGCACCTACCGCATCACCGTGCCCTGCGGCATCTGCGGCGGGGAGCACCGGGCGGAGGCGCCGGCCCAAAAGGTGCTCCACGGCGGGGGGGTGGCCCTGGCCTGCCCCCAGACCCGCCAGCTCTGCTGCTATATCGGCGATATCTACCGGGTAGAGGCCGCCCTGCGGGAGCTGGAGATCGCCGTGGAGAAGAAAAAGGAGAGCGACGGCGCCTTCGTGGACGGCGTTATCATGTACGAGGTGCTCTCGGAGCTGAAGGACATCGCCGCCCGCGGGGGCGTCTCCTGCACCTGCGGGGGAACAGGCTGCGCCATGGAGGTCAGCGGCGCGGCGGTGGACCTCGTCTGCCCGGACTGCGGCGGGCGGCTGCGGGTCCCCGCCGCCACCAGCGAGGACCTGGACCGTCTCTGCTGCCAATACACGCTCACTATACGGGGGCGGGACTAGTATGCTGGCGGCCTGTTTTTCGGCGTTTTTCGCCCTGGTAGCTGTATGTCTGGCGTTCCGGCTGCCGGTGGCCTGGGCGCTGCTGGGCGGACTGATTCTATTTTGGTTCCTGGGCCGGCAGCATGGCTTCAGCCGCCGGGAGCTGTGGGAGATGGCCTGGGCCAAGTGCCGCAAGTCCCTCATGGTGGTGACGGTCATCGCCCTCATCGGGGTTATCACCGGCCTCTGGCGGGCCAGCGGCACCATCGCCTACTGTGTAGTGAAGGGGGTGGAGCTGGTGACGCCCAACCTCTTTCTGGCGGTGAGTTTTCTGCTGTGCGCCGCCCTCAGCTATGTGCTGGGCACCTCCTACGGCGTCAGCAGCACCCTGGGGGTTATCCTCATGGCCCTGGCCCGGTCCGGCGGTGTGGACCCCACCCTTACAGCGGGGGTCATCCTCTCGGGGGTGTACTTCGGGGACCGCTGCTCCCCGGCCTCCTCCGCGGCCAGTCTGGTGGCGGCGGTGACAGATACGGACCTGTACCGCAATGTGCGTCAGATGCTGCGCACAGCCCTGCTCCCCACTCTGCTGACCCTGGCGGCGTATACGCTGCTCTCCTTCCGTCACCCCATCTCCGGTATTGACGAGACCGCCCTCTCCGCCCTGCAAGGGCGCTTCTCCATCACCTGGACCGCTCTGCTCCCGGCGGTCATTATGTTTCTTCTGCCCCTTTTCAAGGTTCCCATCAAGCTGGCCATGGCCGCCAGCATCGCCGCTGCGGCGGTCCTGGCGGTCTTGACCCAGGGCTTCTCGGTCCCGGAGCTCCTCTCCGCCGCCTGGAGCGGCTACCACCCGGCGGATCCGGCCCTGGCGGCGGTGATGGACGGCGGCGGGGTCACCAGCATGGCGGTGAGTTACGTTATCGTGCTCCTCACGGGCCTCTATTCCGGCATCCTGGAGGGCACCGGAAGCCTCGCGCCTCTCAGCGGCGCGGCGGAAGCCCTGGCTGGAAAAATCGGGAGGTTCCCCGCCATGACCGCCGTCTCTACCCTCTGCGCCGCCGTGCTCTGTAACCAGGCGGTCACCAGCATGATGGGGGAGCAGCTTCTGGGCCGGACCTATGGGGACCGTGAGGAGCTGGCCATGGACATTGAGAACTCCGGCATCCTCATCGCCGGGCTGATCCCCTGGTCCATCGCGTGCAGCATCCCTCTGGCGATGCTGGGAGCGGGGCCGGGGGCCATCCCCTACGCCCTGCTGCTGTGGCTCATTCCAATTTGCTATCTCTTCACCAAGAGGCGGTTTTACCCCGCCTCCGGTTCATCCAACGAGGTATAATTCATGATCGAACTTCTATCCCGGCTCTTCATCCGGGACCGGGAAAACCTGTCCGCCCCCGCTGTGCGGCGGGCCTACGGCGTGCTGTGCGGATGTGTGGGCGTGGGACTGAATCTGCTGCTGTTCGCCGGCAAACTGCTGGCGGGCCTTCTCAGCGGGTCCATCGCCGTCACCGCCGACGCCTTCAACAACCTCTCTGACGCCGGCTCCTCGGTGGTGACCCTGCTGGGGTTCAAGCTGGCGGCCCAGGCTCCAGACAGGGGCCACCCCTTCGGCCACGGACGGATGGAGTACATCTCCGGCCTGGTGGTGTCCATGATGATCGTGCTCATGGGCGTGGAGCTGGGGAAATCCTCGGTTGAGAAGATTCTCCACCCGGCGGAGGTGGCCTTTAGTCCTCTGGTGGCGGCCATTCTGGCCGCGTCCATCTGCGTGAAGCTGTACATGGCCCTCTATAACCGCTCTATTGGCCGCAAAATCCACTCCGCCGCCATGTCCGCTACGGCTATAGACAGTCTCAGCGACTGCCTGGCTACGGCGGCGGCGCTGCTGGGCGCGGCGGCGGGGGCCTGGGGGCTCCAGATCGACGGCTGGTGCGGCGCGGTAGTGGCGGCGTTTATCCTCTGGTCCGGCATCCAGGCGGCCCGGGAGACCATCAATCCCCTTCTGGGCCAGCCTCCCTCCCGGGAATATGTAGAACAACTCCGGGCGGTCGTATTGGCCCACCCGGAGATTACTGGCATACACGATTTGATTGTCCACGACTACGGCCCGGGCCGCCGGATTCTCTCCCTCCACGCGGAAGTCTCCGCCGCCGGGGACATCCTGGCCCTCCACGACGTGGTTGACGAGGCGGAACGGGAGCTGAACGAGACCATGGGCTGTCTCGCCACCATTCACATGGACCCGGTGGTCAGCGGGGACCGGCTGACGGAGGAGACCCGGGAGCGGGTGGCCGCCATGGTGCGGCTCATCGACCCCGGCATCTCCATCCACGACTTCCGCATGGTCCCCGGACCGGTGCACACAAAGGTCATCTTCGACGCGGAGGTGCCCTACCAGTGCCCCCTGGGAGACCAGGAGGTGAAGGGCCGGATTCTCTCCGGCGTCCAGGCCCTGGACCCCAGCTGGTCCGCCGTGGTGGAGGTGGAGAAGAGCTACGTCTAGCGCCTCCCCTTCGCCCCCGGCAGCTTCGGGACCCGTACGGGCTTCAGAAGGCGTCCCAGAGCCCGCAGGGGCCGTCCGTTGGCCAGGTCCACCGCCCCCTGGGCCAGGTTCCAGGGCAGCAGCGGCCCCGCGGACATGGAGATGGACCGCATGGAGTTGGTCTCCAGGATATGGCGGGTAAAAAGGGCTCCCTTGACGCGGTTGTCCCGCTCCGGCCCCTCGGGAAGGCGCAGCGCAAGCTGCATCTGTACCCCGGCCACCCCTGCTGCGGCGGCGTACAGGAACCGGCCCACGGGCCGCAGCCGGAAGTCGGAGAACCGGGACTCCAGCGTCAGCGGAAGACAGGGCGGCGGCGCGGGGAGCTTGAGGCCGCTCATAGCCTCGAAAGCCGCCGTAGTCATCCGCTCCAGGTCCGCCCCCCGGTAGGCCGGGTCCGGCGGGCAGGAACCCGCGTCCCCCTCCAAGTCCAGGGATTTCTCCAGCTGTACGCTCTGGCAGTCGGAACAGAGCTGGAACCGGTACCGGCCCCTCTCCATCACCCACCGGTCCTCCTGGATGTGGAACCAGCGCAGCTCTTTCAGGGGCACGGTGATGGACACGGTCTTCTCCTCCCCCGCCGCCAGGTAAACCTTCTGGAACCCCCGCAGCTCCCGCCGGGGCTTCCACATGCCCTCCGGTCCCTGTACATAGAGCTGCACCACCTCGGCGGCGGCCATCCTCCCGGTGTTTGCCACCCGGCAGGAGACCACCGCCGCGTCTCCCTCCCGGCGCAGCTCCATGCGGCTGTAGCGGAAGCTGGCGTAGGTAAGGCCGTAGCCAAAGGGGTAACGGACCTGCTTCCCGGCGGTGAGGTAGTAGCGGTAGCCCACGTAGACGCTCTCCTGATAGATCTCCTGGCTCAGCCGCCCAAAGGAAGCCCCAAAGGGCACGTCCCCGTAGGACATGGGCCAGGTCTCCGCCAGGCGGCCGGAGGGGGACCGGTCTCCGAAGAGCAGCTCCGCTACCGCGGTACCGCCGTTCTGCCCAGGGAGGGCCATATACAAAATGGCGTTCATGCCCTCCGGCGCCTCCACCGCCGCGCCGCCAAACAGCACCAGCACCAGCTTTTTTCCCGTCCGCCGGAGGGCGTCGATGAGAGCCAGCTGGTTTTCCGGCAGGCGCATGTGCCTGCGGTCCCGGCCCTCACATTCGTCGAAGTCGGTGAGGCCCGCGAAAATCAAAATGGTATCGCACTCCGCCGCCTGCGCCGCCGCTTGGGCGGCCAGCGCCGCGTCCGGACCGCCCCCGGCCCGGTAGCCCTGGGCGTACTGGCAGGCAGCGCCACGGCGGTCAAAGGCATCCCGGGGGCTTACCACCTGGGTGGGGTTGACCATGGAGCTGCCCGCCCCCTGGTAGCGCATCTTCTCAAACAGTTCCCCCGCCGCCAGGAGCCGTTCCGTGCCCCGCAAGGGCAAGACACCGTCGTTTTCCAGCAGCACGGCGGCGTCCGCCGCGATGGAGCCCGCCAGGTCGTGGTGGGCGGCAAAATCCACCGGCGGCGCGGGCCTGGGGGCCGTGTAGGTCTTCACCAACTGCAAAACCCGCTTGGCGGACTGGTCCAACACATCCATTTCCAGGGAACCGTCCGCAACCCCTTCCAGAATCCTACGGCGGCACTCCGCCGTATCGCCGGGCATCTCCAGGTCCAGCCCCGCCTCCAGCCCCTTTTTCCGGTCCCGGACCGCCCCCCAGTCGGTCATCACCGCCCCGGAGAACCCCCATTCCCCCCGGAGCACGTCCGTAAGGAGCCAGCGGTTCTCCGAGCAGAGAACGCCGTTGATCCGGTTGTAGGCACACATGAGGGTGGCCGGGTTCGCCTCCCGGACCACCCGCTCAAATGGTTTGAGGTAGATCTCCCGGATGGCCCGCATATCCGCCGCGCTGTCCCCCACAAACCGGAAATCCTCGCTGTTATTGAGGGCGAAGTGCTTCACCGACACCCCCACTCCCCTGGACTGTACCCCCTGGACCTGGGCCGCGGCCATGGCCCCCGCCAGGAGGGGGTCCTCGGAGAAGTACTCAAAATTCCGTCCGCACAGGGGGTTGCGCTTGATGTTGACCCCCGGTCCCAGCAGCAGATGGACGCCGTAGTGCCGGCACTCCGCCGCAATCGCCTCCCCCATCCGGCGGGCGTTCTCCGGGTTCCAGCTGGAGGCCAGGGCGGCGGCGGTGGGAAAGGCCGTGGCGGGCAGACTCTGGGCCGAGCCGTTGTCCTGCTTGCCGGTCTGCTTGCGCAGGCCGTGGGGACCGTCGGCCATGCACAGGGCGGGAATACCCAGGCGGGGAATCGGGTTGGTGTACATAAAGCGGGTTCCGGAAACCAGCGCGGCCTTCTCCTCCACGGTGAGCTGGGGGATGAGAGATGGAATCTGCATGGCAGGTCCTCCCTTTCCTATATTGCAGAGGGCGGAGGAAGCGGTCCGCCTCCTCCGCCCCGCTGCGGACAAACTATGTACCAAGAATACCACGGCCCGTTATGCCTGTCAAGAATACCAGGACATAGCTGGAAAGTATTTGCATTTTGAGAAAACCAGCGGTATACTGTACCTGCAAATCCAGAACAAAGGAGCGGATGCCTATGCTGAGCCAACGGCTCGCGGAAATTCTCGTGGATTCCTTCCCCAAAATCCTCCTACCGGGCCTAACTATGACGATCCCGCTGACAGCCATCGCCTTTACCTGCGCTATGGTCATTGCAGTGGCGGCGGCCATGGTCCAATCCGCTAATGTCCGGGGCCTCAAACAGCTGGCCCGGTTCTATATCTGGGTCTTCCGGGGGACACCCCTGCTGGTGCAACTCTTTGTGGTGTTTTACGGCCTGCCGGATCTGGGCGTCCGCATGGACCCCTTCCCCGCAGCGGTGCTGGTATTCTCCCTCAACGAGGGGGCCTACTGCGCGGAGACCGTCCGGGCGGCGCTGGAGGCGGTGCCCGCCGGGCAGCTGGAGGCGGGCTACTGCGTGGGAATGACCTGGTGGCAGACCATGAGGCGGATCATCCTGCCCCAGGCCATGCGCACCGCCTTCCCACCCCTCTCCAACTCCCTCATCGCCATGGTGAAGGACACCTCCCTGGCCGCCAACATCACGGTGGTGGAGATGTTCCAGGCCACCCGGCAGATCAACGCCACAGTCTATGAGCCCCTGGCGCTGTACATAGAGGTGGGCCTTATCTACCTGCTGTTCTCCACCGTGCTGACCTGGCTCCAGCGGATGGGGGAAAAGCGGCTGAATGTGTATCAGGAGGGCTGAGAAATGGTGCTGGAAGCGAAAAATGTGCGCAAGTCCTTCGGCGCTCTGGAGGTACTCCGGGGCGTGGACCTTGCCATGGAGAAGGGGGACGTGACGGCGGTGCTGGGACCCAGCGGCTCCGGAAAAACCACCCTTCTCCGGTGCCTAAACCTGCTGGAGGCTGCGGACAGCGGGTCCCTGACCCTGGGCGGAGAGGTCTTTCCGTTGGACCGCGTCCCACGGCGGGACGCGGTGCGGCTGCGAAAACGGACGGCCTTTGTCTTTCAGGACTACAACCTCTTCCGCAACAAGACCGCCCTGGAGAACGTGGCCGAGGGTCTGGTGGTAGCCCGGCGGGTCCCTAAGCTCCAGGCGGAGAAGACCGCTCTCCATGCCCTGGAGAAGGTGGGGTTATCGGACCGCCGGGACCACTACCCCCATCAGCTCTCCGGTGGACAACAGCAGCGGGTAGCCATTGCCCGGGCCATTGCCGCAGACCCGGAGGTCATCTACTTTGACGAGCCCACCTCCGCCCTGGACCCGGAGCTGACTGGCGAGGTGCTGGCCGTTATGCGGCGGCTGGCAGAGGAGGGGATGACCATGCTGGTGGTGACCCACGAGATGGGCTTTGCCCGAAATGTGTCCAACAAGGCCGTTTTCATGGAGGACGGCTTGGTGGTGGAGTCCGGCGCGGCGCGGGAGCTTTTCGAGCAACCCCGGCAGGAGCGGACAAAAGCCTTTTTGAAAACGGCAGGCGGGTCCGCCGGTGAAGAGACCGCACGATCATAAAAAGGAGCGAACATCATGAAAAGAAAAAGCCTTGCGGCCCTGGCGGCTGTCCTGCTAGTCCTGCTGTCCGGATGCGGCGGGAAGACCCCGGACCTCCTGGACCAGATCCGGGAGAAGGGGGAGATCGTAGTAGCTATGGAGGGTACCTGGGCTCCATGGACCTACCACGACGAGAGCGGCGCACTGGTGGGCTACGACGTGGAGGTGGCCCAGCACATCGCGGAGAAGCTGGGGGTGGAAGCCGCTTTTGTAGAGGGGGAGTGGGACGGCCTGCTGGCGGGCCTGAACGCCGGGCGGTATGACGTCATGGTCAACGGCGTGGAAATCGACGGGGACCGGCGGGAGAAGTACGACTTCTCCGACCCCTACGCCTACAACCGCACCGCCGTCATTGTCCGCTCGGACGACAACAGTATTCAGTCCATGGAGGACCTCAGCGGCAAAACCACCGCCAACACCCTCAACAGCACCTACGCCGCCCTGGCGAAGCGCTACGGGGCGGAAGTCACCGGCGTGGACGACTTTGTTCAGACCATTGAGCTGCTGAACAGCGGCCGCATTGACGCCACCCTCAACGCCGACGTCAGCTACTACGACTATATGGCCCAGCACCCAGACGCGAAAATTAAGATCGCCTGCACGGATCCGGAGGCCACCCAGGTGGCGATTCCCATGCGGAAAGGCGCGGAGAGCGCCGCCCTGCTGGAGGCCGTCAACAAGGCCCTGGCGGAGCTGGCGGCGGACGGCGTCCTCACCGAGCTGTCCATCAAGTATTTTGGCATGGATATCTCTCAAAATTCGTAAAGACAGCCCCCTGGAGCCCCGGCGGTTCCAGGGGGCTCTGTTGCTGGCGGAAAAAATGCTTGACAAATGGGGCAAATGGGTTACAATAGAGCAGGTATGTGTCAAGACACGTGCCTAAATTAATCGAAACCGGGTGGAAGGAAATGGAGAAAGTAACCGCGTTTCTCAAACGCAAAAACATCGTCATATCCGGCAGGCGCTACGGCATCGACGCGCTGGGGGCCATGGCCCAGGGCCTCTTTTGCTCCCTGCTCATCGGCACCATTGTAAAAACTCTGGGGGAACAGGCGGGCATAGCGTTCCTGGTGGAGGTGGGCGGCTATGCATCCGCCATGAGCGGCGCGGCCATGGCCATCGCCATCGGGTCCGCTCTGAAAGCGCCGCCGCTGGTGCTGTTCTCCCTGGCCACGGTGGGCTACGCCGCCAACGCCTTGGGAAGCACGAGCCTGATTCCAGAGCAGACCGGGGCAGGCGGACCTCTGGCGGTGTTATTCATCGCCATTATTGCCGCCGAATCCGGCAAGGCGGTATCCAAGGAGACAAGAATCGACATCCTGGTAACCCCGCTGGTGACGATACTGGTGGGCGTGGGGCTGTCCGCGTGGTGGGCCCCGGCCATTGGCACCGCCGCCACAGCGGTGGGCAACATCATCATGTGGGCCACGGATTTGCAGCCCTTCCTGATGGGTGTTGTGGTCTCCGTGGTCATCGGCGTGGCCCTGACGCTGCCCATCTCCTCGGCGGCCATCTGCGCGGCCCTGGGGCTGACGGGCCTGGCAGGCGGCGCGGCGGTGGCGGGGTGCTGCGCCAACATGGTGGGCTTCGCGGTGCTCAGCTTCCGGGAGAACCGCTGGGGAGGACTGGTGAGCCAGGGCCTGGGTACGTCTATGCTGCAAATGGGGAACATTGTGAAGAACCCCCGGGTCTGGCTTCCGGCGATTCTGACCTCCGCCATTACGGGGCCCCTCTCTACATGCCTCTTTAAGCTGGAGATGAACGGGCCGCCGGTGTCGTCGGGCATGGGGACCTGCGGTCTGGTGGGGCAGATCGGCGTGTGGACGGGCTGGCTCTCCCCCAGCGAGCGCGCCATCGCCAACGGCGCTGCGGCCATCACTCCGGGGACCATGGACTGGCTGGGCCTGATTCTGATTTCCTTTGTGCTGCCCGCCGTGCTGTGCTGGGCCTTCGGGATTTTCTTCCGGAGGATTGGCTGGATCAAACCCGGAGATTTAACTCTGGAATAGCGCAAAAACCCGCCTGGAACCGGCATTCCAGGCGGGTTTCCCCTATCTTTCAGTTAAATGGGGACCGCCAGGGTTGGGGTGATGTGCACAAATTGTCAACTGGCAATTTGGTAATAATCCCCGAGAAAATGCCGTTGACTTCTGTCGAATATCATGGTATTATATGCTCATCACAGATGAGCAGTGCGGAAGGGACGACGGCGGCATGGCACCGCCATTTAAATCTCTCACAAGCTACTCATCGCTAACGAGGAGTTGAGGCGGTGAAGATCAACGCACAGCGGCTGCAAGCCTGTATAGAGGCACTGGGCAGGGTTGGATTTCAGGAGGGCCTGGGTACCAGCCGCCCAGCCTATTCCCCGGCGTTTCTGGCCGGACGGGACATGGTGCGCGGCTGGATGGAGGAGGCCGGACTGGAGACCGCCGTGGACCCGGTGGGGAACCTCACAGGGCGGCTGGCCGGGTCCTCCGGAAAAATTGTCTCCATTGGCTCCCACATCGACACCGTGCCCAACGGCGGCATGTTCGACGGAGCTTACGGTGTCCTCGCCGGTATTGAGGCGGTGCGCACGCTGGTAGAGAACGGCTTCATCTGCCGGGACACCCTGGAGGTCATCGCCTTCAACGAGGAGGAGGGCAATGTGGTAGGCGGCACCTTTGGCAGCAAGTCCTTCGCCGGACAGCCCCAGGAGCAGGCCGCGCTGGAGCGGGCCGGAGCGCTGGGTATCCATCCGGCGGATGTTGCGGCCTCCCAGCGGGACCCGGCCCCCTACCGCTGCTACCTGGAGCTCCACGTGGAGCAGGGGGGCGTTCTGGAGCGGGAAGGCATCACCGCCGGTATTGTGGACGGCATTGTAGGCATTGCACGGTTCATGGTGACCGTCCGGGGGGAGGCCAACCACGCGGGCAGCACCCCCATGGACCTGCGTGACGACGCGCTGCTCCACGCCTGCCGCCTCATCACGCGTATGGAGGCCATCAGCCGGGAGATTGATCCCCAGATGACCTGCACCGTGGGGACGCTCTCCGTGGAGCCGGGGGCGGTCAACGTTGTGCCGGGCCGGGTTGTGTTCCCCATTGAGCTGCGCTCCATCCACATGTCCCACATCGACCAGGCTATCAGCCGCTTCCGGCAGGAGGCGGAAGGGGTGGAGGTGGAGCCGTTCCTCCGCCAGGAGCCCACCATCATGGACCCGGCGCTCCAAAAGATTCTGGAGGCGGCCTGCGAAGCACAGGGCCTGACCTTCCGGCACATGCCCAGCGGCGCGGGACATGACGCTATCAACATGGCCCTCATGACCCCTGCCGCCATGCTCTTTGTTCCCAGCGCCGGGGGCGTCAGCCACAGCATACACGAGTACACCGCGCCAGAGGATCTGGCGGCGGGGGCGCAGGTCCTGCTGGAGGCCCTGCTGTCCCTGGAGAAATAAAAGGAGACGTTTCCAATGAAAATTATGCTGATAAATCCCAATACCACCCAGTACATGACGGACAGCATCCTCAAGTGCGCCCAGAAGCACGCCAGCCCCGGCACCCAGCTCTTTGCCGTAACCGCCAGCTTCGGCGTCTCCAGCGTGGAGTGCTATGTGGACGAATACCTGGCCGCCCCGGCAGTGCTTCGGGAGATTCTGCGGGGGGAGGAGATGGGCATGGACGCCTACATCATCTCCTGCTTCGGGGACCCGGCCCTCCAGGCCGCCCGGGAGCTGACGGACAAGCCGGTGCTGGGCATTGCGGAATCCGCCATCGCCACGGCCAAGATGATCGCCCCCTATTTCTCCGTGGTCTCTGTGCTGGACCGGAGCGTGAAGGTGACGGCGGATGTGGTAAACGCCTACGGCGCCGCGCCATTCTGCCGGTCCATCCGCTCCACCGGACTAAGCGTCCTGGATTTTGGAAAAAATCCAGAGAAAGGGCTTGCGGCGCTGGCGGCCCAGAGCCGTCTGGCGGTGGAGGAGGACAAAGCGGAGTGTATCCTGCTGGGGTGCGCGGGCTTTGTGGACTTCGTGGAGGCCCTGCAAAAGGACCTGGGCGTGCCCGTGCTGGACGGCGTTTCCCCGGCGGTGCGCTTTGCGGAGGCACTGGTGGGCATGGGGCTGAAAACCAGCAAGGCCAACACCTGGAGCCGCCCCGAAGAGAAGGCATATACGGGATATGATCTCCCGATATGATAAAAATTGAGGAGGAACTACGATGAAGAAGACATTATCCCTGCTCCTTGCCGCGGTGATGCTGTTGGGCGTGCTGTGCTCGTGCAGCGTGAACAACGAACCCGGCAGCAATCCAGCCTCCCCTCCGTCCACCCCGGACGGGCAGGAGGACCAGAAGGAACCCGCCGCGCCCATTGACCGCAGCGACATCTATGTGGGCGTGTCCATCAACGCCCTGGACGCCATCAATAACCAGCAGGTCTACGACCTTATGCAGCAGAAATGCGAAACCGCCGGCTTCCGCTACGCCGCCACCAACGCCAACGGCGACGCGGTGCAGCAGTCTACCGACATTGAGAATCTGGTCCAGATGGGCTGCAATTTCCTGGTGGTCCTCAACGGCGACACCGACGGCCTCACCGGCGCGGTTCAGGAGGCGGTAGCCAAAGGCGTAAAGGTCATCAGCGTGGAGTCCGGGTTCATTAACGGCCTGTCCGCCCATTTTGCCAAGAACGACTTCTCCCTGGGCTCCGCCATGTATATGATGCTGGCCTCGGAGATGGGCTATGAGGGCAAGATCATTGCCACCGGCCATACCGGCCACCCCGCTATCCGCGCCAGAGTGAACGTACAGGAGGCCATGCTAAAGGAATACTCCGGCATTGACTGCGTCACCTTCATCACCACCGGCTATCCCGGCACCACAGAGCTGGCTTACAACGGCTGTGAGACGGCCCTACAGCAGCATCCGGACGTGAAGGCCATCTGGTGCACCTTCGACCTGGAGGCCCTCGGCGCGGCCCAGGCCTGCGAGGACCTGGGGATGAAGGACGTGAAGATCGTGGGCACCGACGGCGAGCTGGACGTGCTGTATATGATCCGGGACGAGAAGTATATTATCGCCACCTCCGTGGCCGACCTGGAGGCCACCACCGACGACGTCATCGCCACCATTCTGGAGCTGGCGGACACCGGCGAGACCAATATGTTCCACGAGATGCCCTATATCTTCATCACCAAGGACAACGTGGACCAGTACATTCAGCAGACGGAATCCTATCTGAAAAACAACAACTGAGCGCGCGCGTCCCGGCCCAGCGGGCCGGGACGCCTGTCCGGACAGGAAAGGAGCGAACCATGGAACAGGCACTGGCTGTCCAGATGGAACATGTCACCAAATACTACGGGGGAATCCGGGCGGTGGACGACGCCTGCCTGGAGGTAAAGCGGGGCACCATTCACGCTCTCATGGGCGAAAACGGCGCGGGGAAATCCACCCTGATGAAAATGCTCTGCGGCATCGTTGCCGTTGACGAGGGCACAATCCGGCTCAACGGGGAGCCCGTGCGCATCAAGTCCCTCATTGAGGCCCAGGAGCACCGCTTGGCTATCGTGCCCCAGGAGCTGGCCCTGGTGGACTACTTCACAGTGGCGGAAAACATGTTCCTCGGACGGGAGAAAACCCACGGCGGCTTTGTCAGCAAGCGCCGCATGTACGCAGAGGCAGCCAAGCAGCTGGAGGCCCTGCAAATCGACCTGGACCCCCAGCGGCTGGCGGGGGAGCTGAGCGTCTCCCAGCAGCAGATGCTGGTAATCGCTAGAATCCTCTCCCTGGACGCGGAGACCATTATTCTGGACGAGCCCACCGCCCGGCTGGGCGCCCACGAGATCGGCTCGTTCCTGGAGTACATGAAATATCTGCGAAGCCAGGGCAAGACGCTTATCCTGATCTCCCACAAGCTGGAGGAGATCTTCGCGGTCTGCGACGAGGTGACGGTCCTGCGGGACGGCCGCGTGGTGGCCCGCCACAGCATCAGCGACCTCACAGAGGACCAGCTCATCCGGGAGATGGTGGACCGGCCCTCGGAGCGGCTGGCCATTGAGAAGCGGGGCAAAGCCCTGGAGGAGACCGTTTTGGAGGTGGAGCACCTCTCCTGCCAGAAGATGGTCAAGGACGTCAGCTTTTCCCTGCGCAAGGGCGAGATTTTGGGCTTTTACGGCCTGGTGGGCGCGGGGCGGACAGAGGCCATCCGGGCGCTGCTGGGCATCGACAAGAAGCTCACGGGCACTGTGACCTACAAAGGAAAACGGGTGGATTTCAAAAACATCCGCCAGTCCATGGAGGCGGGCATCGTGCTGGCCCCGGAGGAGCGGCGGCAGCAGGGGCTGGTGCTGGACATGTCCATCCGGGCCAACGCCACGTTGACCAAGCTGCGCTCCTATACCCGGCTGGGCTTTTTGGACCAGCGGCGGGAGGCCGCCGGTGTGGAGCGGCTGCGGGGGGAACTGAAGCTGGCCTGCTCCAGCATCGACGCCCAGGTGAGCAGTCTCAGCGGCGGGAACCAGCAGAAAGTGGTCCTGGCCAAATTTATCGACATGCCTGTAGACGTATTCATCTGCGACGAGCCCACCAGAGGCATCGACGTGGGCGCAAAAAGCGAAATCTACGAGCTGATTGAGAACATCTCCGCCCGGGGCGTCTCCGTCATCATCATTTCCTCGGAGATTCCGGAGATCCAGTCCATCTGCGACCGGGTGGCCATCATGCGGGACGGCGCGGTGGTAAAGATCCTGGGGCCAGAGGAGTTCAACGACGCGGAGACCATGCTGCGCTATTCGATTGGAGGTTAAAACGTGCATCTATCACTGAATAAGAGCAAGCTCTCGAAAATTGCCACACGGTATGGCACTGTATTCTTTTTCGTTCTGATCTGCGTGGCGTTCGCCATTCTGCGCCCGGAGTCCTTTTTCCGCTGGTCCAACCTCATCACGGTTCTGCGGCAGATCTCCATTCTGGCCATCCTGGGCGGCGGCCTGACCATGGTGATGATCACCGGGCGGATTGACCTGACCATCGGCTACACCACCTCCGCCATCAGCGTCCTGGTGGGCGCGCTGATGGTGGACTACGGGATGAATATTTGGGCGGCCTGCATCATCGGCCTGGCGGCCGGGGCCCTGCTGGGCGCGGCCAGCGGCACGGCGGTGGCCTATCTGGGGATTCCCGATTTCATCGCCACGCTGTCCATGGGGTTCCTCATCTCCGGGTTTAACCAGGCGTACACCAAAGGCCACCCCATCTCCAACCTGCCCTCCGGCTTCGCGGTATTTGGGAAGGGCTCCCTCTTCGGCGTGCCTGTTTCCATCTACCTCATGTTTATCTTCCTGATTGTCATCTCTCTCATCCTCGGCAAGACCCGGTTTGGCCGCCACGTCTATGCCATCGGCGGCAACCAGGAAGCGGCGATGATGTCCGGCCTGAACGTGAAGCGGGACGTGCTGCTCACCTATGTGCTCAGCGGCGTGGGCTGCGCCCTGGGGGCCATCATTCTTTCTTCCCGGCTGCAAACCTGCCACCCCACTGCCGGGGACTCCTACCTCATGGACGCCCTGGCCACCGTCTACGTGGGCGCGACGGCGTTTAAGAACGGAGAGCCCAACATTCTGGGCACCTTTGTGGGGGCTCTGATTATCGGCGTATTGAACAACGGCCTCACCCTCTGCAACGTGGCCTACTATAACCAGGACATCGCCAAGGGGGCGGTTATCTTCCTGGCTGTTACTATCACATCCATCCAGCGGGCGAAAAAGAAGTAGCTGGACTATACCAAAGGAGGTACATATTATGAAAACACTGATTAAAGGCGGGCGGGTCATCACCGCAGAGACCGAATTCACCGCCGACGTCCTCATTGACGGCGAGACCATCGCGGCCATTGGCCGGGACCTGCCAGTGGAGGCGGACCAAATCATCGACGCCGCGGGGAAGTACGTCTTCCCCGGCGGCATCGACCAGCACACCCACTTTGACGCCCTGTGCAATGTGGGCAACACGGACACCGCCCCCTATGAGACCACCCGGGCCGTCTGTGTGGGCGGCACCACCACTATCGTGGACTACGCGCCCCAGGACCCGGGCCGGGGCCTGCTGGACTCCATCGACTACCGCATTAACCGCCGCGCCAAGGGCAAGGCGTGCGTGGACTTCGCCCTCCACGCCCTGATTACCGAGGTGACGCCGGAGATGTTCCAGGAGATCGGCCAGCTGCCGGAGCGGGGCGTAGCCAGCATCAAGGGGTTCATGGCCTACAAGGGCTCCCCCCTCCATGTGGATGACGGCACGCTGCTGCGGGTCATGGAGGAGGCCAAAAAGGCGGGCGTGACCACCTTTGTCCACGCGGAGAACGCGGAGATCATCGACCTGCTGCAAAAGGAGGCCGTGAAGGCTGGCCACATCGCCCCCAAGTACCATGCGGAGACCCGTCCCCCCTTCGTGGAGGTGGAGGCCACCCGGCGGGCCATTTACCTGGCGGAGGTCACCGGTGCGCCCACCTTTATCGTCCATATCTCCACCAAGGACGCCGCCGGGTGCGTGGGGGAGGCCCGGGCCCGGGGACTGCGGGTGTTCGGCGAGACCTGCACCCAGTACCTGACCACCACCAAGGACCGGCTGGCTCATCCGGACTACAACGAGGCCGCCAAGTATATCTGCTCCCCCGCCCTCCGGGACCAGGCGGACATTGCCAGCATGTGGGCGGCCATTAACAGCGGCGTCCTCTCGGCGGTGGTCTCGGACCACTGCGGCATCGACTTGACCATGAAGCAGGCGGGCCGGGAGAACTTTGCCGAGTGCCCCAACGGCGCCCCCGGCGCGGCGGACCGGATTCCTATGCTCTGGACCAAGGGCGTGGCCGCCGGACGCATTAGCCGCCAGCGGTTTGTGGAGGTCTGCTCCACCCTGCCCGCCAAAATCAACGGCATCTATCCCCGAAAGGGCGCCATCGCCGTGGGTTCTGACGCGGATATCGTGGTATACGACCCGGACTACCGGGGGACCGTCCGTCTGGCGGACAACCCCAACGGCGTGGATTACAACATCTATGAGGGCACGGAGCTCTCCGGGCGGCCGGAGCTTGTGTTCCTGCGGGGCAGGATTGTGGCCCGGGAGGGCCAGTTCGTGGGCGAGCTGGGCCAGGGCCAGTTCATTGCCAGCCAAGCCGGGGGATACTGCTTCCAATAAGTCCCGCCGCTGGGCGAACGCCGGTAAATGACAGTTGAAATCATACCCGCATATGATATATAATGTAAACACTGCTGTTTGTTTTTTTAAACGGCGCTACTCATTATTGAGTAGTTATATCGTGGAAGTGCAGGTGTGAGTGTTATGATGACAGAGTTATTTACGGACCTTACGGCGGTTGTTGACAGCGAGCTGTTCCCCTCCCGCATGGAGATGGTCAAGTATATGATGCTGCGGCTCATTGGCCAGAGCGGGACCGGACTGGGCGCGTGGGAGATGCAGGTTTCCCTCCGCGAGGCTGGCGTGGAGCTGAGCACGGCCACCGCCGGGCGGTACCTCAAGGAGCTGGACAACAGCGGCCTTACGGTAAAAATCAGCAACAAGGGCCGCGTTCTCACGGACAAGGGCCGCGCCTATATGGAGCGGATGGACATGGAGCTTACCTCCAGTTATCTGCATAAGAGCGTGAAGAAGGCGGCGGGCGGCTCCCAGTACAAGGACCTTTTGGACATCTACGCGGTGCGCATCCCCATTGAGCTGGAGGCGGTCCGGCTCTGCTGCCGCAACGCCACCGGGGAGGAGATCGACAAGATTGGCCGCTACGCCGCCAGCTATGGGCAGCTGGCCCGGGGCGGGGAGGACTTTACCAACACCTCCCTGGATTTCCATGTGCTCATTGCCAACGGAACCAAAAACCAGTTCATGGCGGCGCTGCTGACCATGCTGATTTTTGAGCAGAAGAAGATAGAAAACAGTCTAGAGTACCTGGTGACCCGCCGTTGCGGTATGCTCTTCTCCAACCAGCACACAGAGATTTATGAGAGCATCCGGGCCCGGAACGAGGAGGAGGCGGTGCGGCTCATGCGGCTGCACTTTGACGACATCCTCGACGCCATGCGCCAGGACCAGAACGCACGGGGACTGCCGGAGACCCGGGCGGAACAGGGATAGCCCCGCCCCGGCTCCGCAGAAGGCCCGGCAGGCGCTCCGTCGGAAAATCCGCCCCATAGCGGCGGAAGAAAAAGGAGCGTTTTGTATGAACACCATCAACGAAAAGGCGCGCAGGCTCCAACAGGGCGCTATCCGCGCCATGTTCGACCGGGCCGCCGGAATGGAGGGCGTCATTAGCCTGGGAATCGGCGAGCCGGACATGCCCACGCCCCCCTTGATCTGCCAGGCCGGCGCGGACGCCCTGGCCCGGGGAGACACCCACTACACGCCCAACGCCGGTACCTTGGAGCTGCGCCGGGCCATCGCGGAGAAATCCTACCTCGCCCCTCTGGGCTACGACCCCCAAGGGGAAATCATCGTCACCTGCGGCGGCATGGGGGCCCTCTCCCTGCTGTTCCTGGTTATCCTGGAGGAGGGGGACGAGGTCCTCATCCAGGACCCCCAGTGGCTCAACCATGCCGCCCAGGTCCAGTACTGCGGCGGCGTGCCTGTCCGGGTCCCCACAGGAGCGGAGGCCGGGTTCGTCATGGGGCGGGACCAGCTAGAACCCCTCATCACCCCCCGGACCAAGGCAATCCTGATCAATTCCCCCAACAACCCCACCGGCGCCGTCATGGACCGGGAGGCTCTGGAGGAGATTGCCGCCGTCGCCAGGGAGCGGGACCTGTTGGTCATCTCCGACGAGGTCTACAGCACTCTCCTCTACGACGGGGCGGAGCACGTCTCCATCGCGTCCCTGCCCGGTATGCGGGAGCGCACCATGGTCATTAACAGCTTCTCCAAGTCCTACGCCATGACGGGCTGGCGGGTAGGCTATGGGGCGGGACCGGCCGCCATTGTAGACCGCATGGTGAAGTGTCAGGAGAACTTCAGCGCCTGCGTCAACGCCCCGGGCCAGCACGCTGCCGCTGTGGCCCTGGACCACCCGGAGCTGGCCGCCGGACTGCGTGAAATTTTTGCCAAACGGCGGGAGGTCCTCCTCTCCGAGCTGGGGAATATTCCGGGGCTCTCCTGCCTGCGGCCCTCCGGCGCGTTCTACGCCTTTGCGGATATCCGCGCCTTTGGCATGACCAGCGAGGCGTTCTGTCAGGGCCTTTTGGAGGAGGAGCGGGTGGTCTGCATTCCCGGCAGCGCCTTCGGCTCCTGCGGCGAGGGGTATGTCCGCGTCGGCTACGCCACCCATGAGGAGCAGCTGCGGGAGGCCCTCCGGCGCGTGGCCCGCTTCTGCGCCCGAAGAGGATAGAGCCTGCAAGAGGCGTCCAGGCTTCGGCCCGGACGCCTCGCCATTCCACTACAGGAGGGGAATTAACATGCCAAGCGCACTCGAAAGAATTTTAGAGACGAAAATCATCGCCATTGTCCGGGGGGTCTCCTCCCGGCATATCGTTGCTCTGGCAGAGGCACTGGAGCGAGGCGGCGTCAGCTGCGTGGAGGTCACCTTTGACCAGACCGCCGGCGTGGGGGACACGCTGGATTCCATCCGGGCCATCCGGAACGCCCTGGGCGAACGGGTCTGCGTGGGGGCGGGCACTGTCATGACGGCGGAGCAAGTGGAGCTGGCCGCCCAGGCCGGCGCGGAGTACATGATCTCTCCCAACGTGGACCGGGAGGTCATCCAGACGGCCAAGGGGCTGGGAAAGGTGTCCATTCCCGGGGCCATGACCGCCACAGAGGCCGTCTTCGCCCGCCAGTGCGGTGCGGACATCGTCAAGCTGTTCCCCGCTGGACTGCTGGGAGCGGCGTACATTAAGGCGATCAAGGCGCCCCTGAAGCACATTCCTGTGCTTGCCGTGGGGAACGTGACGGCGGACAACTGCCGGTCCTTTTTAGACGCAGGCGCCGCCGGAGTGGGGGCGGGCGGCAGTCTGGCCAGCGCGGCGCTGGTGGAGGCCGGGCGGTTCGGAGAGATCACCGCCGCAGCTCGTGCCTATGCCAGGGCGTTGGGACGCTGAGGAGGCGGGCTATGAAAAACTATGTGGTCTATTTCGATTCCGGCACCACCAACACCCGGGCCTATCTGCTGGACCGCTCCTTTCAGATCCGGCACAGCGCGAAAAAGGCGGTGGGGTCCAAAGACTCCGCCATCGCCGGCACCAACCGGATTTTGGCAAAGGGCATGAAGGTCCTCTACGACGAGCTGCTCACTGCCGCCGGCCTGACTGATGCGGATATTTCGGCCATCTACGCCTCCGGCATGGTCAGCTCTGTCTACGGTCTCCTGGAGGTGCCCCACCTGCCCCTGCCTCTGACTGCGGCGGACCTGGCCCAACACATCTGCCCCTGCCGGGAGGACGCCTTTTTTCACCGGGACATCCTCCTGGTGCCGGGGCTGAAGACGGTGGGGGAGGACGTCTCCCTGGTCAACAACATGCGGGGAGAGGAGATTGAGATTGCCGGGGCCATGGACGCGCTGGACGGGAGGGTGCGGGACGTTGTGTTTCTGCTCCCCGGGTCCCACACCCACGCCGCCTATGTCCAGGGGGAGCAGATCACCGGCATTCTCTCCACCTTTACCGGCGAGCTCTTCTACGCCCTGCGAAAGGACACCATTCTCGCCCCGGTGCTCTCCTCCACTGGCCAGGAGCTGGACGGGGAAATGGTCCGCCTGGGGCTGGAAAATCTGGAGCGCTACGGCTTCAACCGCGCCCTCTACATCTGCCACACCATGCGAACCTTCGGAGAGGGTTCGCCCCGGCAGTGGCTCTCCTACGGAGAGGGGGTCATTCTGGGCGGCGTCCGGCGGGCGCTGGAGTACTACTGCCAGCATTTCTGGACTCGCTGCCACACGGTGGCCCTGGTGTCTAACCAGCTTATGTACCGTCTGTTCTCCATTCTTCTGGCGGACAGCGCGTATATTGATACGGTTCTCTGGCTGCCCACGGAGAGCCAGAACTACGCGGTGGCCGGGCTTAAACGGCTTGTGAGTTTGGCGGAGGGCCGGTCCTGAGGACTGCGGAGAAGCGGCGGGTTCAGAGCTCTGAAC